>NZ_JBSICB010000019.1:0-94078 GCF_058245615.1 Chryseobacterium sp. UF-290 | reverse complement strand
ATTAAAAGATTAAAAGATTAAAAGATTAAAAGATTAAAAGATTAAAAGATTAAAAGATTAAAAGATTAAAAGATTTTATCATTAAACATCTGTTAATCCATAAGATCAACAGGGGCAGATCTAATCCTGATCGGAAACAATGGATAGCCTTACTTCTCATATAGGTGTAGGTGTCTGCATATCCCACATCCCGAAACCCGTACCTCACATTCCCTATCTTATATCAACTGTTTAATAAATAACCATACAATGATAGAATTTATTTTAACGATAATCAGTTATTTATGATTTTCTTTAACAAATCTTAGTGTTTTCAATTCATAATTGGCACTTTAATTGAGTAGAACATCATGTTTAATTTAAAGAGGAATGAAATGAAAAAGTTATTGTTAACAGCTTTTTTGATCGGGACGTTCAGCCTGAGCTATGCCCAGTCAGATTATTATAATGATTACAGAAGGAGTATATCGGATATTAACTGGCAAACTGTCATTACTGATCTGGTACTTTCTACAACGCAGGCTAATCAGGTCTATGCATTGAATGACAGATATCGTGATTACAATTCATGGAACAGAGTATATGTAGTGGATCCGGGAAGATGGAGAGGAGACCGTTACTCCGAACTGGAAAGAATTCTTGGACGTGAAAAATATATTGTATTCAAAAAGAGATATTACAGAGGACAAAACCCGGTAATCGTATACGGAAGAAACAAGGCTGATTATAAAAAATACCGTAAAGAACAGAAGAAATACCACAAAGAAAAAGCTAAGTATTATAAAAAACACAATAAACATCATCATGGTCACGGTCATGGTCACTAAATAAAACCATTATCAACTATATATTCACTTTTAAGTGGCTGACAGAATATTGTCAGCCATTTTTTATGAGAGAATTAATTTGACGAATAATGGAAAAGCAATATCCGGAGGAATTTCAATTTCCTAGAATATTTAAGATATATCGATCGTTGGTAAGAAACTTTCATCATCATCTTCCAGCCTTTTCATTCATCTTAGAGTAAAATAAAACACTTGTATATATTAATTTGTTTGAATTTTATAACTTTGATCTATGGAATCAAGTGAATCAGTTAAAAGTTTCTACGAGCGGAATGCTCCCGATCAGGGATTTCAATGCATCGGTACAGGTAGTATGGGGCATTTTAATGTGTTTTCCAGAGAATTTTGTTCTCTGGTAAGTCCTTATAGCAGGAGGGATTATTATAAAATTTCACTGATTATAGGAAAAGGAAAGCTGCATTATGCTGATAAATGGATCCGGGTAGACCGTCCTGTATTGCTGTTTTCCAATCCCATTGTTCCCTATTCCTGGGAAGCTGAGGATGAAGATCAGAAAGGGTGGTTTTGCCTTTTTACAGAAGAATTTTTACAGAATGGAAGCCGGCTGGGAAACCTTCAGGACTCTCCGCTTTTCAAAATTGGCGGGACTCCGGTTTTCTTTGTGGATGAGGAACAGCAGAAAATACTTTCCGATATTTATACAAAGATGATGACTGAGATCCAGTCGGATTATATTCATAAATATGATATGCTCCGTGCCTATCTGCATCTGATGATCCATGAAACAATGAAAATGCAGCCCGCAGAAAGCTTTGAACCTTATCAGAATGCTTCACAAAGAGTGGCTTCATTATTTATGGAACTGCTGGAAAGACAGTTTCCTATTGACAGTCCTGACACATTTTTGAAATTGAAAACACCCAATGACTATGCACAGAGTCTTTCCATCCATGTCAACTCTCTGAACAGGTCTGTAAAGGAGATCACCGGAAAGACCACAAGCCAGCAGATCACCGGAAGAATTATTCAGGAAGCCCATGCTTTATTGATACATACAGATTGGAATATCGCTGAAATCGCTTATGGATTAGGCTTTGAGGAACCCTCTTATTTTACCAATTATTTTAAAAAGCAAACCGGACTGACTCCAAATGCGCTCAGAACAAACCCTGTTTGAATTTTATAATTCTTAGTTTGAATTCTATATCATCAATGATGAGTAGGTGCTCTAATTTTGTCTCATACAATTAAAATAAATACCATCATGAAATTTAGAAAATTAGGAAACACAGGAGAGCAGCTGTCTGCCATTGGTTTAGGCTGTATGGGGATGAGCTTTGCCTACGGTCCTGCAGATGAGCAGGAAAGTATCAATACTTTACATAAAGCATTAGATCTGGGAATTAATTTTTGGGATACGGCAGATATGTATGCCAATGGTGAAAACGAAAAACTGATCTCTAAAGTCCTGGTCCCGAACAGGGATAAAATTTTTATCGCAACCAAATTCGGATTCAGGTTCAGGGACGGTAAGGCAGGTCATAGTGGGGCTTCGGGAACTTATTTTGACGGTTCGCCGGAATGGATCAGACAGGCTGTAGATCTGAGCCTTCAGCGATTAAAAATAGATACGATCGATTTATATTACGCACACAGGGTTGATCCCAACGTTCCTGTACAGGAAACGGTAGAAGCTATGGCAGAACTTGTAAAAGCCGGTAAAGTAAAATATATCGGACTTTCTGAAGCTTCCGCGGAATCTATCAGAAAAGCCAATAAAATTCATCCGATTGCCGCTTTACAGTCAGAATACTCTATCCTTACCAGAGATGTTGAAAATGAAATTTTGCCAACCGTAAGAGAATTGGGAATTTCTTTGGTTCCTTATTCACCATTGGCAAGAGGACTTTTTGCCAATATCAGCGAGGTTCAGAATTTTGGAGATGACGATTTCAGAAAATCATTACCCCGTTACCAGCAGGAATATATTGAAAACAATACAAAGCTGGCCAATGAGATCAATGATTTTGCGGCTTCCAAAGGGGTAAAAGGAACCCAGCTGGCTCTGGCCTGGGTCCTTAATCAGGGAGATGATATTATTCCGATTCCGGGAACCAAGCGGATCAAATATCTGGAAGAAAATATTGCCGCGGTCAATATCGAGCTTTCCCGGTCAGATCTGGATACCATTGATACCATCCTGAAAAAATACCCGAATGTAGGAGAAAGATACAGCGAGGGAGCTATGAAACTGGTAAATAACTAAAGACGCTACAATAAACTGGGTTCCCGGATAAAAACAGGAACTCAGTTTTTACTGTTATAAAATTTCATTCAATCAACTGCCTGTTGATATTTTCTGCTTATTAATTTTCAACCTTTTACATTGAAATAAAGGGTGAAAAGAAGACTTATAGCAATGGAAATCAGAAAAACCACCAAATTATGAACAGAAGAGAACTATTAAAAAACGGATTATTGGTAGGAACATTAAGTATGTTTCCTTTTTCCGGAATGTTGGCAGAAACCAGAAGCTTTTCAGAAAAACCAGGAGATGACCTTTCCGGCTTCAAAAAAATAAAGCTTGGTGACCTTGAATTGTTTATTCTTACCGATGGGTATATCCATGAAGAAGATCTTAATTCATTTGCTCCAAGAGGAAATGTTTCTGAACTGAAAAAGATCCTTAAAGACAACTTTCGCTCTGACAATTATATCGATATGGCGATCAATACCCTGCTTGTCAAAACAAAAGATAAACTGATCCTGCTGGATACCGGTATGGGAATATTTGCTGATGAAAGAGCAGGATTCCTATTAAAAAGCCTTCAGAAGGCCGGATTCTCAGCAAAGGATATTACGGATATTTTTATCTCACATGCCCATCCTGATCATATCGGTGGAGTGGTAGATAAGCAGAATAATCTGGTTTTCCCCAATGCTGCCGTTTTTATTTCTAGGATCGAACATGATTTTTGGATGAAAGCTTCTATTAAAGATTTTAATAACAGCGCTCTGAAAGCTCTTCCTGAGCTTCTCGGCCAGATTATTCCGGCCACTCAGAATATATTGAAAACGATTCAGCCGAAATTGAAATTTTATGATCTGGACAATACCCTGTACAATCATTTCAGTTTTCAGCTGGCTCCCGGACATACTCCGGGCCTAACGGTAACTACCATATCGTCAGGAGGTGAAAAGCTGCTGTATATTGCAGATCTTATTCATTCTGACGTTATTCTTTTTCCTCATCCTGACTGGGGCTTTTCCGGAGACACGGATCTGGATATTGCAACTGCTTCGAGGAAGAAGTTTCTCGAACAATTGGCTGATACAAAAACCAGAGCGTTTGCTTCCCATTTGCCGTGGCCGGGATTAGGCTTTACAAAGAAAAAGGCTCCGGAATTTGAATGGATTGCTGAAAGTTTTATGAATTGAGATGGCAGAGGATAAGCTATAGGGATAGTGAGAGATTATTACAGCTGGAAAATGAACAAAAAATCCCGGAAAATTTTGGCTGCCGGGATTTGCTGAATTTATTGTTTATAAGGTAATACCACCATCGATAACGATCTCTGTTCCTGTGATAAATCCGGAAGCATTATCATCAGATAAATGAATGACCAGCCGGGCAACTTCTTCCGCATTCCCCATCTTTTTCAAAGGAATCTGATTAATAAGGTGATCCTTAATGCCTTTTAGCGTCTCCTCGTCCAGTCCTGCCTTATTCATGATCTCTGTTTTAATAGGTCCCGGACTGATCATATTGACTCTTATTTTCCTTGGAGCCAATTCTGCAGCAGCTGTTTTCGCTATTGAATTCAATGCCGCTTTACTTGCCTGGTATACGGAGCTGTTGGGCTTGTAGGTAGTAGCGACAATGGATGACAGGAAAGTAACCGACGCGCCGTCTTTCAAAATGGGAATAAACCTGCTTAAAGTAAAATAAGCTCCTCTGAAATTAGTATTCATCACGTTGTCAAAATTTTCAATGTCCATATTTTCAATCGAGTTCAGGTTTCCTGTAATTCCGGCGTTGATGAACAGAATATCTACTTTTCCAAACTGCTTTTCGGCTTCATTCTTCAGGAGACTGATATCCTCCAGGCGAGACTGGTCTGCTGTAAAAGGAATTGCTCCCAGCTCCCGGGCTGCTTTTTCCACGGCTTCTTTTCTTCTTCCTGTAATCATTACGGTTGCTCCTTCAGCAATAAGTTCTTTGGCTGCAGCATACCCGATTCCACTGTTACCACCTGTTACTATGGCTAATTTGTTATTTAATTTTTTCATTTCTAAAATTTTTTGACAAAGTTATTTCAATTTGGTATACTTTTGTAATCAGTATAACAGAGTATACCAATATCATTCATGATATCAATTTAATTTTGCAGCTATGGAAAGAGATCAGACCGAAGAACTTAGAGCATTACAGGATACCCTTTATTTTATAGGAGGAAAATGGAGAATTCCGGTTATCAATTCAATTTGTAACGGAAACAGGCGCTTCAGGGAAATAGAACGCAGTATCCCCGGAATTACAACAAGGATGCTTTCAAAAGAGTTAAAAGACATGGAGCTGAATAAGCTGGTAAAACGTAATGTCTACCCGGAAACTCCTGTTCTGATAGAATATGAGCCTACAGAATACTGCAGGACCTTCGGAAAAATCATTATGGAGATGATTAATTGGGGAAGGGAGCATAGGAGAGTGATTGTAGAGGATAGGTAGCAGGTTGTAGGGATATTAGATAATGCTTCAATATATAAGCCCATTTATAATAGCCATAAAGGATTTTTATAAGCTTTATCGTGTGTTTTTGGCATTAAAAAAGCTCCTTAAAAAAGGAGCTTTAAGTTTTATATTGAAACCGGAAATTAGATTCCGTCAATGATTTCATTTAAAACAGTACTTGGTCTCATTGCCGCATACGTTTTGTATGTATCAGCTTTGTAATAACCGTCAATGTTTTGAGGTTTACCCTGAGCACCAATTAACTCTGCATTGATTACCGCTTCATTTTCCTGCATTGCCTGTGCAACCGGAGCAAACTGTGCAGCTAATTCAGCGTCAGCGGTCTGGTTAGCCAAAGCTTCAGCCCAGTACATCGCTAAATAGAAGTGAGATCCTCTGTTGTCGATCTGACCTACCTTTCTTGCAGGAGATTTATCCGTAGCTAAGAATTTAGCGTTAGCCTCATCTAATGCATCAGCAAGAACCTGAGATTTTGTATTCCCCTGAGTCTGGGCTAAATGTTCTAAAGAAGCTTGTAATGCTAGGAATTCACCCAGAGAATCCCATCTTAAATAGCCTTCTTCCAGGAATTGTTCAATGTGTTTCGGAGCAGAACCTCCCGCACCTGTCTCAAATAAACCACCACCATTCATCAATGGAACGATAGAAAGCATTTTTGCGGAAGTTCCAAGCTCAAGGATAGGGAAAAGGTCAGTCAGGTAATCTCTCAATACGTTCCCTGAAACAGAGATGGTATCTTTACCTTCTCTTGCTCTCTTAAGAGTTTCAGTCATCGCGTCCTTTACATCAAGAATTCTGATATCAAGGCCTGTAGTATCATAGTCAGCAAGGTATTTTTCTACTTTTTTGATGATCTCTCTGTCGTGAGCTCTTCCTTTGTCCAGCCAGAAGATAGCCGGAGTATCAGATAATCTTGATCTGTTTACAGCCAGCTTCACCCAATCCTGGATAGGAGCGTCTTTCGTCTGGCACATTCTGAAGATATCATCTTTTTCTACTTTTTGAGAAAGAAGAACGTTTCCTGCTTCATCCTGAACCTCTACGGTTCCGTCTGCTGACACTTGGAAAGTCTTGTCATGAGAACCATATTCTTCAGCTTTCTGAGCCATCAATCCAACGTTTGGTACAGATCCCATTGTTGTGGGGTCTAATTTTCCGTGTGCTTTCATATCATCGATTACAGACTGATAGAAACCAGCGTAAGAACGGTCAGGGATGATGCAAACAGTATCTTCTTCGTTTCCGTCTTTGTTCCACATTTTACCTCCTCCTCTTACAAGAGCTGCCATAGATGCGTCAACGATAATATCAGATGGTACGTGGAAGTTGGTAATTCCTTTATCTGAATTGACCATGGCCACTCTTGGTCCGTCAGCAAGAGCTTTTTCAATATCAGCTCTGATGTCCGCTTCCTGAGCATTTCCTTTGATCTTTTCGAAAAGATCAGCAAGACCGTTGTTAGGATTGATGTCTAAAGACTTGAACGTCTCAGCATATTTTGTAAATACATCTTTGAAGAAAGTTTCTACGATAGCCCCGAAGATAACAGGGTCAGAGATTTTCATCATCGTAGCTTTAAGGTGAGCGGAAAGAAGTACATTTCTTTTCTTAGCTTCTTCAATCGCTTCCTGAACGAATGCTTTCAATGCATTAAGATTCATTACGGAAGAATCGATGATCTCACCGGCCTGAAGACCTGCGAAGTCTTTTAATACAGATTCAGAACCGTCGTTTCCTTTGAATACGATTCTGTATTTTGTAGCGTTTTCAAGTGTTGTAGAAGTTTCAGTTCCGTAGAAATCACCGTTATTCATGTGAGCTACGTCAGTTTTGCTGTCAGAAGCCCAGTCACCCATTCTGTGAGGATTGGCTTTTGCATAGTTCTTAACAGCTTTTGGAGCACGTCTGTCAGAATTCCCTTCTCTTAATACAGGGTTTACAGCACTTCCCAAAACTTTAGCATATTTAGCTTTGATGGCTTTTTCATCATCATTTTTAGGCTCTGCAGGATAGTTTGGTACAGCGAATCCTTTACTTTGTAATTCAGCAATAGCCGCATCCAGCTGAGGGACAGAAGCAGAAATGTTTGGTAGCTTAATGATGTTGGCTTCAGGTTTTGTCGCCAATTCTCCTAATTCCGCCAAAGCATCACCGATCTTTTGATCATCTTTTAAAAACTCAGGAAAATTAGCTAAAATTCTTCCTGCCAAAGAAATATCCGGGACTGCGATTTCGATATCTGCTGATTTGGTAAAAGCTTTTACAATAGGTAAAAACGAGTGAGTAGCCAGCATTGGAGCCTCATCAGTAAGTGTGTAATAGATTTTTGATTTTTCTGACATTATACTGTTATTTTTTATTTGAAATTTAAAGTCCCACAAATTTAGTTAAAATTTAAATTTTTGGATGAATCCTTTACTGAGTTTTTTTACTTTAAGATTAATTTAACCTTAATCAGACCGTAAAATTTTCTTTTTTGATTAAATTTGAAAAACTAAAAAAATAAAATTATGTCCACGACCATCACTTTAAAAGGAAACGAAGTACACACAATAGGCAAATTACCATCAGTAGGAAGCACCATTAGGGATTTTGCTTTGGTAGATTCAGGGTTGAATGTAAAAACGCTTGAAAACTTTGACGGAAAGAAAAAAGTATTCAATATTTTCCCAAGTATCGACACGCCTACTTGTGCTGCATCCAGCAGAAAGTTCAATGAAGAAGCTTCAAAACTGGACAATACCGTGATCATCAACGTTTCAAAAGATCTTCCGTTTGCATTAGGCAGATTCTGTGCTGCGGAAGGATTGAACAACGTGGAAACCCTTTCTGATTTCAGAAGCAGCTTTGGTGATGATTATGAAGTGACTATTACAGACTCACCTTTGAAGGGGTTATTGAGCCGTGCCGTGATCGTTACAGACGAAAACAACAAAGTGGTGTATACAGAGCAGGTTTCAGAAATTGCTAACGAGCCTAATTACGATGCAGCGCTTGCAGCATTGAATCAATAACAGAAATAATTTTTGTGAAAGCCTTGTGAAATTAATTTTGCAAGGCTTTTTTAATGGAGCATAAAAAGAATACCACAATTAATCTTTAATATAATTCAAGATGGTAAAAAGAATTGTAGCCAATATAAAAACAGGGGACTTATCAAAAGCAGACCTTTTTTATCAGGATATTCTGGGACTTGATGTTCTGATGGATCATGGCTGGATCAAAACATTTGGAAATGATCAGGAATCAAAGGTTCAGATCAGTTTTGCAGAACAGGGAGGTAATGATACCGAGGTTCCCGATCTTTCCATTGAAGTGGATAATGTGGATGAAATATATGATAGAATGAAAAACGCCGGTTTTGAAATACCATATGGGCTGACCGATGAAGATTGGGGAGTACGCAGATTTTTTGTTAAAGATCCGTTTGATAAACTAATTAATATACTGTCTCATCAATAAAACTTGTCTGCGATAATAAAAGCAGACCCGATTATTCCTGTTCTCACAATCTTCGACTATCAGAAAACAAAAGAGTTTTATGTGGATTGGTTAGGATTTGAGATCGTATGGGAACATTATTTTGAGGAAAATACTCCCGTTTGTATGAAAGTGAAAAGAGAAAACATCATTTTTCATTTGAGTGAGCATCACGGAGATAGTACATCCGGAACCAGAGTGGCTGTCTGGGGCGGAGCCCGTATAGGATTTGTATTTGAAAAACATTACTGAATACTGATTACAATCAACAAAAATCCGGAATATTAAAGCTAATTTTGTAAAATGAAACGTTCAGGAACAGCAGATCTACCGCTACACTATGGTAAAGTACCGCCGTGGCTGTATGAGCGTATGTCTGTTCTGGGGCTCTCTATCGTAGAAGTGATCCTGATGGATTATGGCAAAGATGAGGTCCTTCGCCGTCTGGCGGATCCGTTCTGGTTTCAGAGCTTCGGAGCAGTGATGGGAATGGACTGGCATTCCTCAGGGATTACCACTTCTGTGATGGGCGCTTTGAAACGTTCCATCAATCCTAATTCTCAATCATTAGGCCTTTATATTTGTGGTGGAAAAGGAAAATTTTCCAGAGAAACCCCGTCAGAGCTGATCCGGATTGCAGATAAAACAGGCCTGAATGGTACTGAGCTGGTGAGAGCCAGTAAGCTTTCCGCTAAAGTGGATAATACAGCAGTTCAGGATGGCTATCAGCTCTATCTGCACAATTTTATTCTATCAGATAACGGAAACTGGAGCGTCATTCAGCAGGGTATGCATGAGTCTGACAGAACAGCAAGACGCTATCACTGGCATTCCGGAAATATGACCTCATTCGTGGAAGAACCTCACACGGGAATTAACGGGATTTCAAGAGGCCATATCCTGAACCTTACCGATGCTGAAGCCTCAGAAAACAGGAAAGGAATCCTGGACATCTCTCACACGGATTCTGCTGAAGTGATGAAGGATTTTTCAAGGCTGATCCTTCCCAATCATCATGATGTTCAGGCATCTGATGTTGATCTGAAGCGTTTAGGAGCACTTTTATATGTGACCAGGGAACAGCAGCCTCAGAATTTTGAAGACCTGCTAATGCTGGAAGGTGTAGGCCCAAGAACGATGCAGTCATTGGCCTTGGTCAGTGAAATTATCCATGGAGCTCCTTCACGGTTTGCAGATCCGGCAAGATTTTCTTTTGCTCATGGAGGTAAAGACGGTCATCCTTTCCCTGTTCCTACCCATACTTATGATGAGAGCATCAGTATCCTCAGAAAAGGAATAGAAAAATCAAAGCTTGGAAATTCTGATAAGCTGAATACGCTGAACAAACTTCATAAGATTGTAACTACGGCTGAGAAAGACTTTATTCCCGATTTTGATATTCAGCAGGTCATTGAAGAAGAAAGACAGAATTCATGGCGTTTTGGAGGCAAAACCGTTTTGGGGGATGCTCAGAAGCCTAATCCTTCCAAACCAATTCAGCTCTCTTTATTTTAGCCTAAAAGGAAGATATTTCTTCTCTTTTTAAAATCCATATATTTCACTACAGTCATAACAGATAAAATATAATCTTAACTGTTAAATAAAGATCTGATGATGGGATTTTGTATACTATTTTAACCTTAGTATGGGACAAGAAATAAAGTTTAAAAGGTTTAAAGCTGGAAGCTAATATTGCCAAAATAATCTCTGGCTGTTATCATAAAAATTGATCAAGTACGCTTTAAAGCATGAATAAAATAGAGCTCCGGCTGTTTTTCATACTTCAAAAACTTCCTTCTTCCATCCTCCAGCTTCCATCCAATTTAAAGCAAAATGCTTATCCGAACTAAAAATAAAACAACCGTTTAATTTTCTTGTTTTTTTAAATCTCTTAATTTCAATAGTGTACTTTGCATTTTTATAGGATTTATTTTTTTTGTTTAATCATTATATCTTTAATTCAATTAAAAATTCTATTTTTAAAATCTTAAAAAAAATTGACCTGATGACCTATAAATCCCTTGAAGCCTGTTACGATTTTCCGTTTTTTCTGCAGGAAGAGCTTGATGAAATATTTAAGGCTCATGAGAAAACATCATTCCAGAAAGGGGATTTTATCCTGGAAGAAGGTAAAACAGCGAATGAATATTATATCCTGGATAGTGGATTGGCACGTTCATTTGTCAATGACTTTAACGGAAACGAGGTGACCACTCATTTTTTCGTAGAGAATGAAGTGATCATTGAGGTCTTATCCATGTTTCAAAGAGTGCCGTCTCAGGAAAATATTGTCTGCATTACAGACTGTGAATGCTGGAAGCTGGATTACGATACCTTTCAGGAGCTGTTTCACAAAATCCCGAATCTGAGAGAATGGGGAAGGGCCTGGATGTCTAAGGAGCTTTTTGCCTATAAACAAAGATCTGTAGAAATGTTTACCCTTTCCGCTACCAGAAGATATCTTAATCTGCTGGAACAGAAATCCAAAGTCATACAGTTTGCTCCCCTGAAACAGATTGCCTCTTATCTGGGAGTAACAGATACTTCTTTAAGCCGTATTCGTAAAGAATTGGTTTCCCATTCCAGAAAAAATTAAATCTTGCCTTATGGCAAGTTGATTTTCATTCAGCCTTGGTAATTTTGGTTAAAAGTTTAACACTAAAAATTACAAAATGAAAGTCAATCAGATTTATGTGAATCTTCCGGTAAAAGATGTGCAGAAAACAAAAGAATTC
This sequence comes from Chryseobacterium sp. UF-290, assembly GCF_058245615.1. Classification (NCBI taxonomy): domain Bacteria; kingdom Pseudomonadati; phylum Bacteroidota; class Flavobacteriia; order Flavobacteriales; family Weeksellaceae; genus Chryseobacterium; species Chryseobacterium sp. UF-290. The sequence goes on along the minus strand of NZ_JBSICB010000019.1, from coordinate 82,301 downwards.
TGGACAAAACTGGGATTTTCCATTAATGAACAGTTTTCAGATGACAGGGCAGCTTGTGTTACCATGAAGGAAGACAATATCTTCGTCATGTTTCTGGATGAAGAATATTTTAAAACGTTTACCAACAAACCTGTTGCAAAAGAGAATACAAGCCAGGTTCTTGTTGCTGTTGGTCTCAACAGCCGTGAGGATGTTGATCATGTAGTAAAAACCGCTGTGGAGAACGGAGCCTATCAACATGAGGAACCTCAGGATTACGGATGGATGTATCAGAATTCTTTCTGGGATTTAGACGGACATGGCTGGAATATGACATTTGCCGATATTTCTCAAATGCCGGCAGAATGACCTGTCACCATCACATGTATTTCACAAGGAGCAAAGAATTTTAAGGCTCAGGAAAATCAAAGATCCTCAAACGTTACCTTATCAACCTAAAAAATACCAGAAAAATAATTCGCGCATTCGTGGCAAGTATAAACCATTTTAATTTCTTTAGAGATCATGGAAACTATGCTGTTTTCTCACAAACATCCGCATAATCTGTGAAATCCTCCTGAAATAGAATATAATAGGCACATTCAGTCATATTCTAACATCTAACTTCTAATATCTATCAAAATGGAAACACCAAAATCAAAAAAAACAGAGGTCATTATTCCGGCTTACAGAATGCATACCCAAAGCTTTGTGAATGTATTGGAAGGTATTTCGGAGGAAGATGCCCTGAAAAGAATCGAAAATAAAACCAATCACATTGTATGGATGGCCGGAAACTTTGTGAATATGCGCTATGCCTTAGGTTGGGTATTGGGGCTACAGGAGCAGGATCCTTATAATGATCTGTTCTTTCAGGGAAAAGCATTGGACGAAAGCACCTGGTATCCGACATTGGCTGAGCTGAAGAAAAGTTTTCATGAAATTTCGCCTAAAGTGTATCAAAAACTTTGGGAAGCAACTGATGAAGAACTGGACGCGATCTTTGAAATAGGGATGGATGTTCCTTTTGTTGAAGAGACAAAGCTCAACTTTGCAGGAATGTGTATCGGCAGGGAAGATTATCTCTGCGGTCAGATAGGCCTGATGCGCAGAATTCTGGACTATCCGGGAATGAAATATGATATGGATGAAAACCTCAAATATTGATTTATGAATCCTGTAGAAAAAGGCTATAAAAAGGTCAACGGAATCCGGCTGTATTATGAGATTTACGGTTCAGGCAAACCATTGGTACTGATCCATGGCAGAGGCTCATCCATTTTATATGATTTTGAAGAAGTCATTAAAAGACTGGAAAACAAATTTCAGTTAATTGGAATCGATCTGCAGAATCATGGACGGAGTGAGCACCGTGATATTCCTGAAACATTTGAGCAGGATGCAGATGATGTGGCAGCCCTTTTAAAAGAGATCAATATTGAAAAAGCTTCATTCTGGGGATTCAGTAATGGCGGAAATACCGTTATGCAGATTGCGTATCGCTATCCGGGAGTAGTAGAAAAGCTGGTCGTTGCCTCATCTTTTTATAAAAGAAACGGTATGATGGACGGTTTTTTTGAAGGAATGCAGGAAGCAACTTTTGAATCTATGCCAGAGCCGTTCAAGATCAACTTTTTAAATCTTAATCCGGATTTTTCAAAACTGGAAAACCTTTTCGATAAAGACTGTAAAAGGATGCAAACCTTTGAAGACTGGGAGGATGAAGTTTTAACGTCTATAGAAGCCCCGGTATTATTCATCAGTGCTGATAAAGATGTCATGAAACCGGAACATACCGTTGCCATGTGGCGTCTTGTGAAAGATTCCCGTCTGATGATACTTCCCACAACCCATGGCGTTTATATGATGGCTGACTTTGATGGCAGCATCAATGAAAATTTAATAGACTTTACAGTCAAAGAAGTAGAATATTTTTTAAACCATTAAGCTTTTTTAAGATGTTAAGCCGGGGCTGAGGTAAATACTAATGTTTTTCAGCTCAAAAGCGAAGCTTCTTAATATCTAATGGTTCCGATATCAGAACATTACATTAAATAATAACATTTTAAAATTAAAAATCATGGCTAAATTAAATCCGTACTTAAATTTCGATGGAACAGCTGAAGAAGCTTTCAATTTTTACAAATCTGTTTTTGGTGGAGACTTCGTTGGAGGTATTCACAAAATGGGAAATGCGCCCGGTACAGAAAATCTTTCAGATGAAGAAAAGAACAGAGTGATGCATATTGCACTGCCAATCGGAAATGACCTTTTAATGGCATCAGATATCGTTCCCGGCTTCGGGCAGAAACTGACGGTGGGAAATAACAATTATGTTTCTATTTTCCCGGATTCAAAAGATGAGGCCGATAGGCTTTTTAAAGGACTTTCTGAAGGGGGAAATATAGAAATGCCGATTGAAGACCAGTTTTGGGGAGATTATTTTGGAAGCTTTCAGGATAAATATGGTGTTCATTGGATGGTGAATTATAACGATGAATATGCAAAATAATCTTATCTTTAACTAAATTATAAAAAGGAGGTGCCCGTTCAGGGCAGCTCTTTTATCTAATCATTAAAAACAGAACTATGGATCCAATTAAAATAGACATTACGATTTTAGCGCCGGTAGAAAAGGTCTGGAACTACTTCAATGAACCGAAACATATTACAAAATGGAACTTTGCCCATGAAAGCTGGCATTGTCCTAGTTCTGAAAACGACCTGAAAGTGGGAGGGAAATTCAAAAACAAGATGGAAGCTAAAGACAAAAGTTTTGCATTTGATTTTGAGGGAATATATGATGAGGTTATCCCCCATGAAATGATAAAATATCATATGGAAGACGGAAGAAAAGTAGAAGTGATTTTTGATAAAATAGATGAAAATACAACCAAGGTCATCGAAATTTTCGATCCGGAAAAACAAAATTCTGTGGAAATGCAAAGAGAAGGCTGGTATGCCATTCTTAACAATTTCCATAAATATGTTGAGAATCATTAAAAATAATGTATGCAGCCATGATCAATTTAGTTATCATGTCAAAGAGTTTACATTCCATGTATGCAGTGAACTATGATCCTAAGGACGGGTTTCTCTACGGGGTGATTGCCATTCCGGCAAGAAGGGCTTTGGAAAAGGAAAAAATAGACTCTTTGGAGAAGCTGTCAGGATATTCTGAAAAAGAGATTATGCAGCTTCATGGTTTTGGGAAAAATACGATGATGAAACTTAAAAATTATATGAAGGAGCGTCAGGTGTTTTTCACAGAAGCCTAAATATAAAGTGAGAAAAAATTTATGGTGCCATTACGGTCAAAGTGAAGTCAGTTTCCTTGAATGTAAAGGCAGAAGATTCCTTTTGCATAATTTAGAGGTTAGAAGTTAGACGTCAGAAGTTAGAAACTTCAGATATATAATTTTTGGTGTCTGTTGTGATATATTGGGTTCATCTGGTTTACAAAATTAACATAAAGCCTGAGAAACAAAATCTATAAGAGAATCTTCATGTAGCAATACTATTTTGGATATGAGTTCAGATTTTCCGCTGAGTTCATCCGGGATGCGAGAGGAAAGAGTTCAAGGCATAAGAACATATACAAAATAAGAAAACATAATTCAACTCTATAATCAATCAATTTAAACTTATGAATAACGATATATTTCCCTGTCTCTGGTATGATGGAGATGCCAAACAGTCTGCCGAATTTTACTGTAAAGTTTTTGGAGGTGAGATTACAGCAGATACCCCTGTCGTGATGAATATTGATCTGTTCGGACAAAGGTTAATGCTGCTGAATGGTGGACCTCAATTCAAGAAAAACCCGTCTGTTTCTTTCATGGTGATCTGTGAAACAGAGGATGAGGTTCAGAAATACTGGGATCAGCTGGTGGAAGGAGGAATAGCTCTGATGGAGCTTGGATCTTATTCCTGGAGTAAAAAATACGGGTGGGTTCAGGATCAGTATGGAGTGACATGGCAGCTGTTTTTAGGAGAAAAAGCCGGTGACCAGAAAATAGTTCCTACGCTGATGTTCATCCATCAGAATAATGGCAAGGCTAAAGAAGCTATGGAGCTTTACACAAAGACTTTCCCGAATTCAAGCATTGGAAATATACTGAAATATGGAAATGGAAGCGAAGGTCATGATATACCGGAACCAGCAGAAAATGTTCAGCATGCCCATTTTGTGATTGATAACTACAGCTTATTCTGTATGGATAATTCGTATGACCATCCATTTGATTTCAATGAAGGAATCTCTTTGGTTGTGATGACCGATGACCAGCAGCAGACCGATCACTACTGGAATATACTCACGTCGGACGGTGGAAGAGAAAGCATGTGCGGATGGCTGAAGGATGCATATGGTCTTAGCTGGCAGATAGTCCCTAAAAGATTAATTCAGTTGATGAACGATTCCCATCAGGAAAAGGCTTATAAAGTGGTACAGGCTATGATGAAAATGCAGAAAATTATTATTCAGGATCTGGAAGACGCCTATCATTCATAAATTATTTCGGCGTATTGTTTGATGTGATTTAGAGAAAAGATTTGCTTATGAAGACACAGAACAAATCAAAATCTAAGTCAAAGATCCCTAAAGAAGGGCTGTTTCCGGAAATAATCCGGGATGATTATCAGGGAAGCCGGAAATTGTCAGGCAAAAAAGCTGTCATTTCCGGGGGAGACAGCGGTATAGGACAGGCCGTTGCCGTTCATTTTGCCAGAGAAGGCGCGGATGTTGCCATCATTTATAAAGAAAGTGATGATGATGCTCGGGAAACCAAAAGACTGGTACAAAAAGAAGGCCGGGAATGTCTTTTGATCAAAGGCGATCTTACCAGAAAAGCTTTCAGGATAAAATGTGCTGATAAGATCAAAGCAGCGTGGAAGAATCTGGATATTCTGATTAATAACGCAGGAATTCATACCTCAAAGAATGATCTTGAAAAAATTTCTGATGAACAGATCCGGGATACTTTTGAGACCAATATCATCTCGATGATTTCTTTTACCAGAAATTTTCTCCCATTGATTGGAAAAGGAGGACGGATCATCTGCACAACTTCTGTTACTGCCTATCGTGGAAGCGATCATCTGATCGATTATGCGGCTACCAAAGGGGCGGTATTATCTTTTATCCGTTCATTGGCCGATAACCTGGCAGAAAAGGGAATTCTGGTCAACGGGATTGCTCCGGGGCCTATTTGGACTCCTTTGGTAAAAGAAGCTTTTGATGATCTTTCAAGATTTGGGAAAGATACTCCGCTGAAGCGTGCAGGGCAACCTTCTGAAGTAGCGCCTGCTTATGTTTTTCTGGCTTCTCAGGACGCCAGTTACATTACAGGAGAAGTGATTCACATTAATGGAGGTGATTTCGTTGGAGGATAGGGAGTAGAAGTTAGAAGTTAGAAGGGGCGGCCGGGTACTTGCTTAATGCTTGTTTAATGTCTGAAATCTAATATCTTTAATCCTTTTCATTTACAATACAAAAATAAAACAGTATGGAACAATTATCATATAAAATTGAGATCAATGCAGAACCGGAAAAAGTATGGAGCGTTCTCTGGGGTGATATTACCTACAGACAATGGACGACTGCTTTTACGGAAGGTTCTTTTTACGAAGGAACATTGGAAGAGAACAACATCATCAAATTTTTTGATCCCAAACAGAATGGGATGTACAGCAGGGTTGAAAAAGTGATTCCTAATCAGGAAATAAAATTTTTGCATCTGGGTGAAATTTATGAAGGCATTGAAGTGCCTCAGGATTGGGGTGAAGCAACGGAAGCTTACTTTCTTGAGGAAAATGAAGAAGGAACATTACTGAAGACAGAAATTCAGACACCAGAGGAGTTTAAAGATTTTTTTGAAGAGAAATTTCCGAAAGCGCTGGCGATTATCAAGCATCTTTCGGAAAATCAGCTTTAAATAGAAAATTAACAGGATATACAGACAATGTCCAAACTAACCAATAAAACTTAATATATGGAAACCTTATCTTATGAAACTATAATCGATGCTCCCAAGCAAAAAATTTGGGACATCCTTTGGGGACCGGAAACGTATAGCGAATGGACCCAATATTTTGGAGCGGGATCAATCATGAAATCTGACTGGAAAGTAGGTGGAAAAACTTATTTTGTAAACGCCGGAGGAGAAGGAATGGTTTCTACCATCGACAGTCTGGATGAACCGAATCAGGTTATTTTTAAACATCTGGGAATGGTAGACAAAGACGGAAACGAAGATACCCAAAGTAAAGAAATAATGGAGTGGAGCGGTTCCTTTGAAAAATATATTTTAATTGATTTTGACGGAAAAACAAAACTTCATACCGAAGTTCAGGTAGATAAGCAATGGAAGGACGATCTGAATACAGGATTTACAAAAGGATTAATGGTGGTGAAAAGCCTGGCAGAAGGCGTAAGTCTTGATTCAGTATAACAAAATTAAGGCAAAGGTTGCATATATAATGGAATAATAATAATTTTCTCTAATCCTATTTCTGTAATCTGCAACCTAAAAAACTATGAAACTATTAATAATTCTTTTCAGTACATTTATACTGGCTTTGCTGGGAACAGCAGTATTTCAGGGAAAACCGGATTTTCTATTTTCAGGAAATCTGGGAATGGCCGTGTTTATCATCTTTACAGGATTCTCTCATTTTAAATTCCAGAAAGGAATGGCGATGATGATCCCTGATTTTATCCCTGCTAAAATGTTTTGGGTGTATTGTACCGGGCTGATAGAGATTGCGGCAGGAATTGGTTTAATGATTCCATCGGTTCGTGAGCTTACAGCTATTCTGCTGATTGTTTTTTATGTTCTGGTTTTTGTAGCCAACATCAATTCATCAAAGAAAAACATTAATATTTTCAAAGCGGATTATACGGGTCCCGGTATGAAATATCTTTATACAGAAAGAATTCCCATGCAGATCATTTTGATAGCATGGACCTGGTATTTCGGGATATACCTGAATTAAAATAAACAAAGACAGTCGGTTGGCTGTCTTTGTTATATTTTGGAGATATTTTAAATAAATGAATAAATAATGTAACGTTTCATCATCAATAAGTGTCTTATTATATAAATGCACTTACTTTTTATGGATTTAAAACTTAACTGCGTTCTATAACTTTAACTTTAAAAACATAAGTTATGAATCTAAATTCCAAAATTTTTGGTACAGCCTATATCGTACTATCATCCATTATGATCAACGCACAAAATTCTACAGCCAAGCTGCCGGGTGATCCTACCTTGCCCTCTTCAAAAGCTGCTCTTGAAAAGCTTGTCTCTTATGACAAAGGAAACTTCAGATATAAAGTTGAAGATTACTTTGCAAGGCCGAAAGCCTCAGCGTTTAAATTATCTCCGGACGGAAAATATCTTTCCTATAAAGAAAAGGACGAGGATAAGAAAAATCATGTCTATGTGAAAGACCTTAGCACCGGAAAGATTACCAAGGCAATCGTAGAAAAGGAAGATCTTATCAAAGGCTACGGATGGCTGAACAAAAATCGTTTATACTATACACAGGATAAAGGTGGAAATGAGAATATTCATCTTTATGCTGCGGATATTGATGGTGGAAATCTTAAAGATTTAACCCCATTTGACGGGATTACTCTGGGAACGATCAGGCCTGTAAAAGATACTGATTTTGTTGTTGTGACGATGAATAAAAACAATAAACAGATCTTTGAGCCCTTTAAGATCAATTTTGTTACAGGAGAAATGACCCAACTGTACGAAAATAAAGATGTCAACAACCCGATTGATGACTATATTTTCGATAAAGACGGAAACCTGAGGGGCTACACCATCCTTGAGAACGGACTGACTACAAAGACTTATTATAAAGACCTGCAGACAGGTAAGTTCAACCTTCTGAAATCCACAGACTGGTCTGATACCTTCAGCATCATCAGCTTTAATGATCATTCGAAGAATAAAGATGAAGCTTATGTGGTAACTAATCTGGATAGTGATAAAGAAAGAATCGTTCTGTATGACCTGAAGAAAAATTCAGTGATCAAAGAGGTATATTCCCATCCGGTATATGATGTGAGTTCAATCAGTGTTGCCGGTAAGAACAGGAATTATGAACTGGACTACATCAGCTATAACGGGATCAAAGGAGAAACAGTTCCTGTAAGTAAGTTCTATAAGGAAATTGATGATAAGCTGAAGTCTGAATTTAGAGACAAAGAGTTTGGAATCGTTTCATCAGATGATAATAATGATAAACTTCTGGTGATTGTCGGTAGTGATAAGCTGTATGGAACGTACTATGAGTATGATACAAAGACCAAACAGATAAAGCTTCTTTACAACCTTATGCCGCAGCTGAAGGAAGAAGATATGGCAGAGATGAGGCCGATCGAATTTAAAAGCAGGGACGGGTTGACAATTCATGGCTATATTACATTACCTAAAGCGGCATTGGAAGGTAAAAAGGTTCCGCTGATTGTAAACCCTCACGGTGGCCCTCAGGGGATCAGGGATAATTGGGGATTCAATCCGGAAACACAGTTGTTTGCCAGCAGAGGATATGCAACGCTTCAGGTGAATTTCAGAATTTCCGGCGGATATGGAAAAGAATTTCAAAAAGCAGGGTACAAGCAGATCGGAAGAAAGGCCATGGATGATGTGGAAGACGGAGTAAAATATGTGATCAGCCAAGGTTGGGCAGATAAAGATAAAATAGCGATCTACGGAGGAAGCCATGGAGGATATGCTACTTTGATGGGCCTGATCAAAACTCCGGATCTGTATGCTTGTGGGGTGGATTATGTAGGAGTATCCAATATCTTTACCTTCTTCGATTCATTCCCGGAATACTGGAAACCTTACAAGGAAATGGTAAAGCAGATCTGGTATGATCTGGATAACCCTGAAGAAGCTAAGATTGCCAGGGAAGTATCGCCGGTCTTCCAGATCGATAAGATCAAGAAACCGTTATTCGTGGTTCAGGGAGCCAATGATCCCAGGGTAAATATCAATGAATCTGATCAGATCGTAAAAGCAATGCGTGCCAAAGGTTTTGAAGTTCCCTACATGGTAAAATACGATGAAGGACATGGATTTGGAAAAGAACCGAACAGAATCGAGCTTTATAAGTCGATGTTAGGATTCTTTGCAGAAAATTTCAGTAAGGCCAAGTAAAATGATAATTTTTATAATGATGGAAACGGAAGATTTTAGGTCTTCCGTTTCTTTTTTGTGATTGAAACAGAGCAATCTTAATAGAAGTTAGAAGTTAGAAGTGCACAAAAGTGAGCTGTCTGCTTAAGGCGTATGATTTTATCTTCGATGAAATGTATATCTCACGCTGATTTTGCAGATAACGCAGATTGATAAAAAGAATGAATGATTTGAAGTTGTCATAGGGTTAGTAAGAATATTCAGATTCTTTGTTATGCTTAGAGACCGCCTGTCATTCAATATGCCAATAGATATCAGTACCTTTATCACTTATATAACCTGGGATGAATATATTTTTCTAAATTAGAAGGTCGATGAATAAAAGAAAAATTGAATTCCGGGAAAAATATTTTAAATTTATTAAAGTAAAATCAAAAGGATAGCCGTCATAGCAATATGGAGGTTGTCGAAAAAATAGCAATGCCACAAAAGGAGAAAGAAAGCATCATCTCACAGACCGTTTCCAACTACGGAGGGAAGCTGATGTCCTATATTCGTCCCAAGGTGAAAAATACGGAAGATGCGGAAGATATTCTGCAGGAAGTGTGGTATCAGTTCAGTAGCCTTACCAATCTTTCCGAGATTGTAAATGTGGGAGGCTGGCTGTACAGGGTAACGGCCAATAAGATTACAGACCGTTACCGTAAAAAGAAAACAGAAAATCTTGAAGATTTCGTCTATGAAGATGAAGACGGCACATTTTCCATCAAAGATATCTTACTGATGGATGAAAGCGCTGGTCCTGAAGTGAAAATGTTTCAGGATGAGATCTGGAAAAAACTGTTTGAGGCGCTTGATGAACTTCCCGAAAAACAAAGGCTGGTCTACGTAGAAAATGAGCTGAATGACAAAACCCTCCAGGAGATCGCCGATGAGCAGGGAGAGAACATCAAAACCATCATCAGCAGAAAAAATTATGCTGTGAAGCACCTGAGAAACAGATTGAGAAAATTATACGAAGATTTAAAAAGTTAGAAAAAGAAATTATGAATCATAAACACAAAAAAGGCTGGATTTTTTTATTGTTATGTCCGCCATTGATCTTTGCCGCTGTTACATGGATTGTGATGTGGCTTTGGAATTGCCTTCTTCCTGAAATTTTAGGAGTAAAGACAATCACATTCTGGCAGGCAATGGGAATATTGGTATTAAGTAAGATCCTTTTCGGAGGGTTCCATTTTGGTAAAGGAATGAGAGACTTTAAGGAAAGAAAAATGAGAGAGAAAATGAAAAGCCTGTCGCCTGAAGAGAGAGAGAAATTTAAGGAAGTATGGAGGAATAAATGTTCAGGAGGGTTCTTCAACAGAAACAACGAATAATTTACAAATTTTAAAGAAGTAGTAAGGTAAAATTAAAATTCATTCGTCTATATAAAAAAAAGAAGTAGTAAAATTTAAAATTTTGAAAAATGAAAAATTCAGCATTAAAAGGAGCTCTTGGAGCACTAGCCGTAGTAGGTGTAGCCTTAATCGCTAAAAAAGCAGCACAAAGAAAAAGATTTATCAAAGGTATCTTTGAAGAGTACGGAATCAAAGAAAGATCTCCTTTCGGACTGGCAGATAAGATCAGAGAAATGAATGATGAGGAATATCAGGAACTGAAAGGAAAATTCAAAAAAGAATTCCATTCAGGATGCCGCAGAAAGGATAATATCTATGAAGCATAAACAGTAAAATACTAAATTGAAATTGTTTAATTCCGGCTCGGGAAGCAAAGCTTCCCGAGCCGGAATTTTTTCTAAAATAATTATACAATTTGTATAATTATTGCTATATTTGAGAAAACAATTTGATGAAAGTGAAAATTATAAGGGTTGAGGATGATGAGTTCGTTGACGGTGAAATAATACATGTAAGAAAGAGAAAGGTAAATCTACCATCATTAACGGACAACTGGAGGTTTAATTTTAAGAAGCATTCAAGAAATAGAAATACAGAAACCTATGTATTAATTGCTGATGATGAGAATACGATTGAGGGATGTTTGATTTTTGAAATGAGAGAGAAGGTTGAACCCTATATGGCCTACATAGAAGTTGCTCCTCACAACAAAGGTGATCAGAAAAAATTTGACAGGGTTGCAGGTTGCCTTATCGCTTATGCAAGCAGATTGAGCTTTATTCATGGAAAAGAATGTTTTATGGGATGGCTGACTTTTGATGTTATGGAAGAAACAGAAGATGCTATGCTTATGCTAATGTCTCTTTATTCTAAGAAATACAGAGCAAAGAGAATTGCAGATACAACAATAATGTGTATTGCGCCAGAGGACGGAGAATGGCTGATTAATAAATACTTAAATATGAAATGATGAAGGCAAAAGAATTAAATTTTGACAGAAAAAAGGATTTGATTAAAGATTATATTGAATCGGAATCCTTAAAACAAAGTAAAGAAAGAATTTTGAGAAATGAACTTCTTTCTATACAATATCAAATTGAAGATTATATAGAATCTGATACCTTTGATCTTGAAAAATCATTGAAAGCACTTGATTTTGTAAAGATGTATCTTAAAGTATTAAATATTACTAAAAAGGATTTAGCGAAATATTTAGATATGAAAGATTCAAATTTACATAAATACTTGACAGGAGAAAGGAAGCTTAATGCACCTGTCGTATTAAAATTGAGTTATTTTACACATACAAAACCAGAATATTGGTTTAGGATTCAAATTAAAAATGAATTGTTGGAATTGAAAAAAGAATCAGAAAAAGTGACAGATTACAGTAAGTATGATTACAGACATCTGGTAGAAAATTAAAAAATAATAAGGCCGTTTTCATGATCAATGAGACGGCTTATTTTTTATAGATAAGTTTTTTCGCATTGACAAATTAGAAAAATAAATTCTTATTTTTGTATTGCTCAATGAAAGACTATTACTATTTTCTCGGGATTTCTCAGGATGCTTCGGAAGAGGACATCAAAAAAGCTTATCGGAAGCTTTCTTTAAAATACCATCCTGATAAAAACGATAATGATGATTTTTTTGCCGATCGTTTCCGGGAGATCCTGGAAGCTTATGAAACATTGAGCGATCCTGCCAGAAGACGTGCTTACGACCAGAATTTAGAAAATCATCAGAGAAGTTTCAGGTATAATATTCCGCCTGCAATAAAGACATTTACGGCGAATAAAATTCATGCAAAAAAAGGGGAGGAGATCATTATCAGCTGGCAGACGAGTAATGCCGATGTGGTAAAAGTATTGCCTTTCGGGCTGGAAAAACCTTATGGTGAAAGGATCTTTAAGATCACAGAGTTTAAAGACGGGAAATTCCAGCTTTTGCTTCATGCGACGAATTCTCTTTTGCATAAAACAGTCGTTCAGGGAATTACCATTACTGAAGTTTTTGAAAATGATACTGAGAAATTCAAAAACACAGTGGAAGATATGTTTAAGCCACAACCCCGGACAGCGGTAAACCGAACAGGACAGCCTAAAATTATGACGTTGCTTTGGGGAATTATTATACTAGCGATTGCTATATATATGCTGGTAAAAAATTTCAGTTAACTTAAGCCATTTTCTTTCTTCCGGGACATTTTTTACATCTTTTTCCTTTCTTGAATTTCTTACAGCAGGATTTCTTTTCACAGAACATTTCTTCATTGTTGAAGGCATATACGGGAGCCAAAGGCGGAACTTTAAATGGGACAATCATATTCATGCTGCAAATATATTAATTTAGAATAAATATAATTAATAAAATTTCATAAAATTCTTACAACCTGATGAATAGCTAAATGATTGACTTTTATAGGTTCAGGTTTTCGTTGTATTTGAAGCTCATTTTCTCCATATAAGACCCGAACTTAGACTAATTAATAATTTTAAGGAAATTCTTTTTACATATGATGAAATGAGATGTACTTCTCAATTATGTAAGATTAGTGAAAGGTTTTACCGTATTTTAATGCATATTTCACTATTTTATTTATAATAAATAGGTTATATTGTTGACGATTATTTATAGAATCGATATAATTAGTGTTTAAAATAAACTAAACCTTATCCAATGGCTATCAAAAGCAAAGCGCTTTAAAACAACTACACGACTTAGTGAATTATCTGCATTTGGATGCTGTTGTACAATCTTGTAAAAAATTGTAATTTTACCCATCTTTTTACAAACAAAATCTAATAAATAAAAATGAATACAGAACAGTTTGTGAGCCGTCACATTTCCCTTAATGAAGCCGATAAACAGGCGATGTTGGAAAAACTTGGCGTTTCTAGTATTGAAGAGTTAATTTCTCAGACCATTCCTTCTTCTATCCGTTTAGAAAAAGATCTTGAGATCTCAGAACCGCTTTCGGAGTACGAAATGTTGAATCACTCAAAAGAATTGGCATCCAAAAACACGGACTATACAAGTTATATCGGGTTTGGATATCACAATACCCTTTTACCTTCAGCAATTCAGAGAAATATCTTCGAAAATCCTAGCTGGTATACGGCATATACACCTTACCAGGCTGAAATTGCACAAGGAAGGCTTGAGGCTCTTCTTAACTTCCAGACTGTAGTATGCGACCTTACAGGTTTTGCATTGGCTAATGCGTCTCTATTGGACGAGTCTACAGCAGCAGCTGAAGCAATGCATATGTTTTTAAACAACAGAACTAAAGATCAGAAGAAAGCAGAAGCGAATAAATTCTTCATTTCTGACCTTGTATTACCTCAAACTATTTCTGTATTAAAGACAAAAGCTGAAGGACTGGGAATTGAAATTGTCATAGGAGATCATAAAACTCACCCGTTTGACGCTTCTTATTACGGGGTTTTATTACAATATCCGGGGAAAAACGGAATCGTTCTTGATTATACCGAGAATATTGTAGAATACAAAAAACTTGATCTGCAGGTAGCGGTAGCTTGCGACCCAATGGCTTTGGTGAAACTGAAATCTCCTGCTGAGATGGGGGCTGACTGTGCAGTAGGTACTACCCAAAGATTTGGTATTCCATTAGGATATGGAGGTCCTCATGCTGCATTCTTTGCTTGCAGAGAAGATTATAAAAGAGATATTCCGGGAAGAATTATAGGTGTCTCTCAGGATATGTACGGAAAACGTGCATTGAGAATGGCTTTACAGACAAGAGAGCAGCACATCAAGAGAGAGAAAGCTACTTCCAATATCTGTACAGCTCAGGTTCTTTTGGCGGTAATGGCAGGTATGTACGCTGTTTATCACGGTCCGAAAGGATTAAACTATATCGCTGATCAGATCCATTTTAAAGCAAATGCTTTGAAAGGAGGTCTTAAAGCATTAGGCTATCAGGTTGTAGAAGAGCCGATATTTGATACTGTGAAAATTACTATGCCTGAAGATGAGAAAGGAAGACTGATGAGAATGATGCAGGATCACAGAATCAACCTTAACTACTTCACGGAAGGTGTGGTAAGTATTGCCATCAATGAAAGTACAACATTGGAGAAACTCAACTATCTGATGGCTTCTTTTGCCCAGTTTAAGGACAAGCAGACTTTCAAATTAGAAATCAAAGAAGGATACAGCATTCCTGAGGAAAACCTGAGAAAAGACGAAATTCTTACGGAATCTGTATTTAACAAATACCATACGGAAACAGAACTGATGCGTTACATCAAGCGTCTTGAAAGAAAAGACCTATCATTGACGCATTCCATGATCTCTTTGGGATCTTGTACGATGAAGTTGAACGCGGCCACTGAAATGTTACCGCTTTCATGGGCAGATTGGGGGAGTGTACACCCATTTGTACCGGTAGATCAGGCAGGAGGATATCAGCAGATGATCGCTGAGCTTGAAAAAGACCTGGCAACGATCACTGGCTTCGCGGGAACTTCTTTACAGCCCAACTCCGGAGCTCAGGGAGAATATGCAGGATTAATGGTAATCAGAGAATATCATATTTCAAGAGGTGACCACCACAGAAATGTAGTATTGATCCCTCAGTCTGCACACGGAACCAACCCGGCTTCCGCAGCAATGGCAGGAATGAAGATCGTGGTTGTTAAAAACCTTGAGAGCGGAGAAATTGACTTCGAAGACCTTAAAGCTAAAACAGAATTACATTCAGCGAACTTATCCGCTGTAATGATCACTTATCCGTCTACTTACGGATTCTTTGATGCTAACATTAAAGAAATTACAAACCTTATCCACGAACATGGCGGACAGGTATATATGGACGGTGCCAATATGAATGCTCAGGTAGGATTTACAAGTCCTGGAAACATCGGAGCGGACGTTTGCCACCTTAACCTTCACAAAACATTTGCAATTCCTCACGGAGGTGGAGGTCCCGGAGTAGGTCCGATCTGTGTTGCCAAGCACCTGGTACCTTTCCTTCCTTCCAATGCGAATATCAGAATCGGGGCTAAAGAAGCGATTGACGGTATTTCTGCAGCACCTTACGGTTCAGGATTGATCCTTAATATTTCTTATGCTTACATCAAGATGTTGGGAACAGAAGGTCTGAAAAAAGCAACAGGACATGCTATCTTAAATGCCAACTATCTTAAAGAGATTTTGGCTGAGCATTTCCCTATCTTATATTCAAACAAAAACGGAAGAGTAGCTCACGAATGTATCGTAGATTTCCGTCAGTTCAAATCGTTAGGAATTGAAGTGGCTGATGTAGCGAAGAGATTGATGGACTATGGTTTCCATGCGCCTACGGTTTCTTTCCCGGTTGCAGGAACATTGATGATCGAGCCTACAGAATCTGAAAGCAAAGCTGAAATCGATCGTTTTGCAGAAGCATTGATCTCTATCAAAAAAGAAATCGATGAAATCGCGAACGGAGAAGCAGATGCTGCAAACAATGTATTGAAAAATGCTCCTCATACAGAACAACTGGTAATCTCTGATTCCTGGGATAAGCCATACAGCAGAGAAAAAGCGGCTTATCCTTTAGATTGGGTAAGAGACCATAAATTCTTCGCTTCTGTATCAAGAATAGACGAAGCTTACGGAGACAGAAACTTAGTATGTACTTGTGAGCCGATCGAAGCTTATATGTAATCAGAAGTTTTTCAGATATAGCAAATCCCTCTCAGTAATGAGAGGGATTTGTGTTTTTTAAGCCGCAAAGTCGGGAAACTTTGTGAGTCATGTGTGTAGATCTGTATTATCTGTGGTTAAAAAATGAATCACGGATTTTCGCAGATTTGTATAAAAATATAGCTTTGCTGGATGAACTAATAGAAAACCACCTCTCAAAATTTAGGAAGTGGTTTTTGTTTTATATTTTTTATTTCTGGTTATCTTCTCTTATAGCTGTACGCAACCAATATTGCTACACCCATAATAAGCACGGTTATCATTGAAATGGTTTCAATTGAAATTTCGCTTTTCATCTGTGTGTTTTCTTTTTCACATGAAAAAAAGAATAATACTGTCATCAACAGGCAGCCCGATAGTAATTTTTTAATCATAAAATGTATTTGTTTGGTTATTAGTTTTTTATGATCAAAAAGTATACCGAATTTATAGACTTAAAAATCGTGTTGCATTAAGGCTTTCCTTCATCCCAATAATAACTGTCCGGATAAATCCTTGTTCCGAAAACGGCAGTTCCCACTCTTACAATTGTGGCGCCTTCTTCAATGGCTGTTTCCAGATCTCCGCTCATTCCCATAGAAAGCTCTTTCATTTCTACATTGGGAATATTTTCACGGATGATTTCCTGCTGCAGGGTTTTCAGGGTTTTAAAGCATGCTCTTACTTTCTCCGTTTCGGCACTGAAAAGACCGATGGTCATCAAACCTTTTATGGGTAGGGTAGAAAATCCAGAAACTTTTCGGATCAGTTCCAAAGCTTTGTCCGGAGCAATTCCGAACTTACTTTCTTCATTTGAAGTATTGACCTGAATCAGAACTTCAACGGTTTTATTTTCGGCCAAAAGTCTTCGGTGTAATTTTTCTGCAAGATCCAGACGGTCCAGAGACTGAACGCAGGTGACATCATATTTCAGGATATCTTTGACCTTATTGGTCTGGAGATGTCCGATAAAGTGATTTTCGTGAGGGATATCCTTTAAATCTTCATATTTTTCCTTCAACTCCTGTACTTTGTTTTCGGCAATCAGTGTTTGTCCGTTTTTCAGGGCAATTTTGATGTGTTCCGAAGAAACGGTTTTCGTTGCGAGCAGAAGCTTAACTTCATCCGGATTTCTTCCTGCCTTGTTACAAGCTGTTTTTATCCTGTTATTAATGACTTCAAGGTTGTGGAGGATGTCTTCTTTTTTCATGGCCGGCTGATTTCTTTGGCTTCCAGTTTTTTTATTAAAGCAGCTTTCACAGCAGTTAAGGCATGATCTTTAGCTTCTGCAAACGAAACAGAGTATTTCCGCTCAATATTTCTCATATCTTCAGGGAACTGGCCCAGCAGCTGGTTATAGAATGTATCCAGAAATTCTGCGGAAGGCATTTCATAATTAATCTTAAGCTGGAATCTTCTCAATAGAGCAGTGTCAATGATTTCAGGATGGTTGGTAGCACAAAGCAAAAGTGCATTTTCAGGGTAATAATCGATCAGCTGGATCAGGGTGTTCACGAGTCTCCTCATCTCGCCTACATCTTTATCATCACTGCCTCTGGCTTTTCCGATCTGATCCAGTTCATCAAGAAAAAGTACAGATCTTTCCCTGGCTGCTTTATCAAATATCATTTTAATATTTTGAGAGGTCTCTCCGATCCTGGACGAAACAATATTGCTCAGGTTTAAAATGATGATACTTTTTCCTAAAGCGTTTGCTACAGCCTTTGCAGTCATTGTCTTTCCGCATCCGGAACTTCCCTGAAGAAGGATCTTATTGTTTACCGGAAGACCATATTCCTGCAGCTCCTTCATATAAGTGTGCTCTTTGATAAGCTGTACAAGTTGCTCTTTATTGCTTCTATTCAGAAAAACTTCGTTGAGCGTTACCTGTTCTTTATCCTGGATAATAAGATTGTACAGATTCATAATGACAATTAATAATTTGAATCCGACAAAGATAAAGCTTTATTGAATGAAGTATAACATCCTGAATAATAATAAAGGGATAGGCCAGAGGAGATATTGCCATTAAATATCAGTTTCTGTTTTATCTATCAATAGGAGCTGCTTTAGCCGAAATTTAATGAACATATATATATGAGTTGAAAAACCGGATGGCTATATCTTAACATTATTCTTTTGATACTTCAGGGCTGGTTCACCAATCATAACGAATATAATCATCCTTGAGAACCTGAGTAATCTGCAGTTAAATAAAAAAATCAAGCCGGACTAATGCCCGGCCTGACTCATTTGGATATTAAATTTGTTATGAAACTAAGATCTTTTTTGTTATGTTTTTGGGCCCTTTTACCCGATGAGTAAAAGAGCGGTTCTGATTTCTCAGAGTAAAAACATAAAACAATATAATTAGTATAGTTTTGCTATAGGCTTATCTTATTTTAGAATTAGTTTCTTTCTCTTCTTGCTGTTGTAAAATATGAAGCGAATACGATCACACATGTTGCAATACCAATGTAAGTTACCATTTTTGTTTTATTTATAATTATTTGACTTTTTTTTATCAATTTTTCAATTGCAATATTACAGCTTTCAAATCACGTGCCAAAGTGAAAAGTCATGATGTATATCAGTGTGTTATGAATAAATTATTTAATTTTTATAGGTTTTTTTATTTACATTTATTTAATGTGTTATTGTGAATTTATTAATATATTTATTGTTCTATCTGTAAAATTTTGTAAAAGCGTTAACGGTTTTTTAGCTTATATATTGGAGTTGATAAAACAAAAAAATAATAATGCGTTGCATAATACCAGGGTAAGATGCTTTTTAAGGAGGTAAAAATTGATCGTAAACAGAACTTCTATGTTAAGAAAAGTTATTTTTATCTGCGATTTTTCAGTTGAAATTTTTGTTGCATGTCAGATTTTATGACACTGTCTGACTTATTTTTTATGCCAGAATTTGGAAATTTGTGTCACACTTAACGATAACAACCGAAATTGATGCATGAAATTAATGATAAGAAATAATGAATTCAAAGGCTTATAGGAAGATGAACCGTTTTTAAGTCTATAATAGGCTTTAGTATTTTTTTTGTCAAGGGTTATCTTAATATGGGTATCCGGCCTGATTTTAATTCCTTTTGGGAGTACCGGCAGGCTTTACTACTTTTGTATAAAGATTGAATGTATGGGACGCAGTTATATTTTCCTTGCCTTAGCGATTGTATTTGAAATCATAGCCACTACTTTTCTGAAGAAATCTGAAGAGTTTTCAAAATTTTGGCCATCGGTGGTTACGGTAATAGGATATGCCTGTGCATTTTATTTTCTGAGCCTTACGCTTAGGCAGATTCCTGTTGGAATTACCTATGCGATCTGGTCCGGTGTCGGGATTATTTTTATTACAGTGATCGGAGTCATCGCTTTCAAGCAGGTTCCGGATCTACCAGCTATTATTGGTATTGCCCTGATCGTAATAGGAGTGATCATCATTAATGTATTCTCAAAAATGGGAACCCATTAAGCAATAATATCCTGGGTTGTCTGAAGCTTCTTCCAGTGCTGCGATTTATTTTTGTATAAAAAGAATTTACCCAGTTTATATTTAAATTTTAAATAACCGCGAAATTCAATTCCGTCAAAAAGCGTATAAGGAATTTCAGGGTCTTCCTTTAGTGCCTGCCTGATCCCTTCGCTGAATACTGTGGGGCCCGTCGTTGCGTGTACATCATTCGGATAGCGGTGGTTTTCTATATTATCAAGCATCAGCTCCAGCACTTTCTTTAAAAACGGATGGTTTTTGTCAAAGATAAGCCCCCACTGAACATATAGGTTTTCATGTCTTTCCCTGCTGATAACGGCTTTATCCTCCTCCTTTATGAGCTGCCTCAAAGGTTTTGTTACAGTACTGTCAATATCCAGGTAAACACCTCCTTTTTTATATAAAATAGCATATCTGAAAAAATCAGCTTTAGCTGCTCCAATGGTTAACTTATTATAGTTTTTGATATATTGGGGAGGGAATTCTTCGGTTATAAACCTCTCTATATCCTCGTCATCATAGAAAAAATAAAGATATTCAGGATTTTTTCTTTTCATGTTCCAGATATAATATCGGGTAATGAGAGGAAGCTTTTTTGTTTTAAAAGTTTGAAATATTTGTTTGGGTATGGCCATATTCTTTTTTTATAATTATATGTAAACAAGCTTCTAATCATATTAAAGGCTTATTGTGATGATTATTTTTTGAAAAGAGGCTTAGGTATTTTTGATTATATTTTATAGGGATAGTTAAATGCTTAGCCATAAAAAATTAAACAAATATTTAATTTATCAAAAATCCGATGGGTATGTAATTGAAAATTAAATGAATACCGGTTTTTTATTTCAATGAAGAAATCAGCGACTGGAAAAAATTGAATAAAAATATCCTGTCATAGAAGATATCCAGGCTGTTTTCAAGAATACAGTCCGTATGGAGGGTAGTATTGGTAACAAAAGCCTCTTCTACAAATACAAACCATAGTTCAGAAAGACCATGTTTTCTTTTAAACTCTTCAGAAGCATTACAATCCGGGAACTTAGAATTTTTAAGATCATAGAATAGGATTCCTTTTTTTTCGCCATTCTGCTCTATAATATTAATGGGATGACGGATATAACTCCGGATTTTTATTTCCGGGTCAAAGCATTCTATAAAATGATGAAGGTCGATAAGCTGTATTATTTTTTCTTCCTGTTGTGATGCGGTCATAAAAAAACATTCTGAGGTTATTTCCTTGGTTAATTCCTGAAAGACGGCTAATTCCATATGCATTAATTAAACGGTGCAAAGAAAGACAGAATTGTATTGTGTAAATTTGTTTTTATACAAAACGCTGGGTATTTTATACGAAACTTAGAGCTGCAATTAGTATAATAAAGCATGGATTTTGTATAATATTTTAACCGTAACTTACGGTATTGTCTATTTTTGTCGGGAATATCATTATAATCTTGAATCATATGAAATACAGACCCTGGGAATTTAAAGAAACACTTGTGATGGATTTTCTTGTAGAGAATCGGTATAGGTTTCGAAGGCATCTGTTATTTCTTATCTTCTTTTTCTTTCTGATATACAATACACGATTCTGGCATTGGTATTCGGGAGCATATCAGTATTATGTGCTGGTCTTTGTGTACTTTATACTGATTTCGATGGTTTATATCAATATTTATGTGCTGGTCCCCAGGTTTTTCTTTAAAACACAATACATCACCTATCTGGTATTGCTTGTGCTGATGGGAATCATAGGGCTTAATATTATCGGATATGGTTTGAGGAATGTCTTTGCTGATTTCAGGGTCAGGAATATCCATATGGAAAATGAAAAAGGAGGGATCTATGAAGGAATACTGATGTGTATCCCTATTATTCTGACCACCACTACCGTAAAACTCTTGCAGAAATGGATCAGTGATAATAAGAGGATCAACGAACTGAGCAATCTTACCCTGAATATGGAACTGAATGAGCTCAGAAACCAGATCAACCCCCATTTTCTGTTTAATATGCTGAACAATGTGAAGGCACTTATCAGAACAGACCCTTCGAAAGCCTCAGTGGTGATCGTCAGGCTTTCAGAGTTTCTCAGATACCAGCTTTACGAAAACAGTGAAGAAAAGACCCTGCTGACTTCAGAAATTGATTTTCTCTCCAACTTTTTAAACCTTGAAAAGATCAGGCGTGATCATTTTTCATTTGAAATCCATACTGAACCGGATAAAAGAACAGTAAACAGCACTTTTATCCCTCCTAATCTGTTTACTACTTTTGTTGAAAATGCGGTAAAGCATAGCGTAGATATGAATGGAGGAGAGTCGTATGTGAAAATAGTGATCGGTATTGAGGACAGGCAGCTTCTTTTTACTTGCATAAACTCCAGAAATGATGGCTACCTGGCTTCGGACAAGAAAAACAGCGGTCTTGGATTGGCCAATATCACAAGAAGGCTGGAGCTTCTCTATAACACTACCTTTGAACTGAACATAGAATCAGGAGATAAAGAATATATTGTAAACTTAAAAATTCCTGTGTGATGAATTGTATTATCGTAGATGATGAACCTTTGGCAAGGGCTGAAATGAGATCGCTGATTGAGGAGATCTCAAAAATTGATGTATTAGGTGAATTTTCCAATGCTCCTGCTGCGCTTGATTTTTTGAAAGATAATGAGGTAGACCTTATTTTTCTTGATATAGAAATGCCCATGGTAACCGGTCTAGAATTTGCAGAAATGCTTCCCAAAAAATCTCTGATTATTTTTACTACGGCATATTCGCAGTATGCTCTGAAAAGCTATGAATTGGAAGCAGTAGACTATCTTCTGAAGCCCATCGATCCTCATAGACTGGAAAAGGCTATTGATAAAGCAGTATTATATATTGATCTTTTGTCAAAAGATACCGTAAAAAATACGGTAGAATCTAATACTTCAGATTTTTTATTTATCAAAGCAGAGCGGAGATTCTATAAGATCAGCTTTTCCGATATTAAATTTATAGAAGGACTTAAAGATTATGTAGTGATCCATACCCGGCAGCAAAAGCTGATTACGGCAATGAATCTGAAAACTATTCATCAGAAAATTTCTGTAGAAACTTTTATAAGGGTCAGCAAATCATACGTTGTAAATGGGGATTATATCGATTCATTCGATAATCATAATATTTATATAGAAGATTTTGAAATCCCTCTTGGAGAAGTATATAGAGCTGATTTTTTTACAAAATATGCCGGCGGCTTTCTGAACACTGATGGATAAATAAAATACAGAACCCTAAGACCTCTTCATAAAACAGAAACAAAAACCTGTGAAAATCCATGCAGATCTGTGATTAAAAAATTATCACAATTTCAACAGCTTTAACCGAAACTTATTTTAATAAAGCTTCTGGTCTTCATTACGTCCGGAATACAGTTTTTATTGTTTTTCAATAAAAATTTAAATACTATTCCATACAATTAAAATTTGGAGTAATTTTGAAAAATGATGAATTTAAACCAGATTTTCACCAATCAACGTACAGGAAATAATCCACATACCAAAGCTTCAAGGACTGATTTTCAGAGAGATTTTGACCGGATCATCTTCTCTTCCGCATTCAGGAGACTGCAGAACAAGACCCAGGTTTTCCCCCTTCCCGGAAGTGTTTTTGTGCACAACAGACTGACGCACTCTCTGGAGGTATCATCAGTAGGACGAAGTTTAGGAAGTATTATCGGTGAATTTATTGCTGAGGATTTTAACAATGAGCTTACAGAAGATTCAAAGAATTTTTATCTCTATAATCTGGGAAACGTAATCGCTGCAGCGTGTTTGTGTCATGATGTGGGAAACCCGGCTTTCGGACATTCCGGGGAAGATGCTATTGCAAGCTATTTTGAAAGGAATGAAAAGGACCTGAAGTCAAAATTCAATGAAAAAGAATGGGCGGATCTTGTCAATTTTGAAGGAAATGCCAATGCGATCAGAGTGCTGGCCCAGCAGCAGCAGGGAAAAGATGCAGGAGGTATTCAGCTTACCTTTTCAACGCTGGCGAGTATTGCAAAATATCCTTGTGAAGCCGTTGCCAGGGAAAAAGGGATCATCCACAGAAAGAAATTCGGGTTTTTCCAGAATGAAAAAGATATCTTTCTGGAAATTGCAAAAGGAACCCAGCTTATTCCTGAAAGTGAAGAGCCTTATATTTTCAAAAGACATCCGTTCGTATGGCTGGTAGAAGCTGCTGACGATATCTGCTATAATATCATTGATATGGAAGATGCCCATAGGCTGGGAATTGTATCCACTTCCGACTGTGAAAACCTTTTCTTTGAGCTGGTAAAATCCGAGAGCAATGATATAGACAGAGTAAAGAATAAGCTGGCTTCCATCTCCAATGAAAATGAAAAAATTTCCTATCTGAGAGCAAAAGCTATTAATGCTTTGATCAATAAATCCCTTGAAATTTATAAACAGAATTTTGAAACGATTCTGAAAGGAAATTTAGATAAAGGACTTCTGGATATCTATAAATCTGAAAACAACGCTTTGCAGGATATAGAATCATTTTCCATTGAAAAAATTTACAATCATAAGGCGGTTGTAGAAATTGAAAATGCAGGCTATAATGTAATGTATGAGCTGCTCGATCATTTTATTCCTTCTATTCTTAAACCTGAAGATGAAAGAAAGTCTTATGATAAAAAGGCATTGAAGCTGCTTCCAAGACAGTTTGTCTATGACAGCGGAACGGATTACCAGAAAGTTCTTGGAATCATTGATTTCGTTTCAGGAATGACGGATAACTATGCTACAGACCTCTATAGGAAGATCAAAGGAATAGATATCGGAATGACGGTTTAGTTTTAAAAATAAGTGGTATATTTATAAAAACTGTTGGCAATTATTAAAAAATAACCTAAGAAGACACTTGTGACTTTTTGTGTTTAAAAGTTTTTTTTAACAAAACATCAATAGTGACGACTTATTATAAAAATTAAAACTATGGGTATTTATTTAGCGCCCGTCATATTCTTCGGGCTAATTATTTTATTCGCTTCGTTCTTTGTGGTCAAGCAGGAAACAGCAGCTATTATTGAACGCTTTGGAAAATTCAAGGGAGTAAAACATTCGGGACTTCATCTTAAACTCCCTATTATAGATCAGATCGCTAAGAGGCTGAACCTTAGGATTCAGCAGCTGGATGTAATGATCGATACCAAAACATTGGATAACGTATTCATTAAAATGAAGATTTCTGTTCAGTATCAGGTGATCAGGAATCAGGTTGGAGATGCTTACTACCGTTTGGAAAATCCGGAAAACCAGATCACCTCTTTTGTATTCGACGTAGTACGTGCAGAAGTTCCGAAACTGAAGCTGGACGACGTTTTTGTAAGAAAAGACGATATCGCTGTGGCGGTAAAAAGTGAGCTGCAGGAGGCGATGAACAGTTACGGATATGATATTATCAAAGCTTTGGTCACTGATATCGATCCGGATGAGCAGGTAAAGCATGCGATGAACAGGATCAATGCGGCAGAAAGAGAAAAAACAGCTGCAGAATACGAATCTGAAGCGCAGAGAATCAGGATTGTAGCCGTTGCAAAAGCTGAAGCTGAATCTAAAAAACTACAAGGGCAGGGGATTGCCGACCAAAGAAGAGAGATCGCAAAAGGACTTGAAGAATCGGTAAGAATGCTGAATAATGTAGATATCAATTCGCATGAAGCGTCTGCGCTTATCGTTGTGACACAGCATTATGATACTTTACATTCTGTAGGAGCGAGCAGCAGAAGTAATCTTGTGCTTCTTCCGAATTCACCTACCGCGGCCAGCAATATGCTGAATGATCTGGTAGTCGCTATGACAACCGCTAATACGGTAGGAGAAGCCGCCAAGGGAAAATATCCGGATCCGCCTCAAAAAGAATCCGGTTACTAAATCAGGAAATAAGACCAGGAATGTAAGAATTATCATAGATTCCTTCAGATACTGACAAATAAAAAGCTTCCGAAATCCGGAAGCTTTTTATTATTTCTTAGTTTTAGAAACCTGTTCGACCAGGGTATATTTTATTGAAGATGCATCTGCCGGTGGATTGGCGATTTTTTCTGTTTTTACTTTCAAAACATATTCATATCCGGGTTCGTAAGTGAATCCTTCGATGTGGCTGTAGAAGTTACTCCAGTTTTCAGAAGCCTGCTCTTTTACCTGCATACACTTCATACGTCCGGCTCCTGCTGTGCAGTCTACAGTCTGTGCGCCGATAATAAGTGTTTTTTCATGGGCAGCAGCAGTTTCTTTTTTCGTTTTAGACACCTGTTTTACCAAAGTATATTTTATAGAAGAACCGTCAGCTGGCGGATTAGGGATTTTTTCTGTTTTTACTTTTAATACATATTCATAACCGGGTTCATACGTGAATCCTTCGATATTTGTGTAGAAATTAGTCCAGTCTCCTGAAGCTGTTTCCTTTACCTGCAGACATTTCATAGGAGCTACTCCTGTACAGTCTGCGGTTTGTGGTCCTACGATGAATGTTTTTTCATCAGCAGCGGATACCCCGGAAGTAGTTGTACACTGCGTCATTGCGAATAATGCTAATGCGGGAGCTGTCCCTCTTAGAATTGTTGCTATCATTTTCATAAACTTGATTTTGAACCATACTTCGCAATTACCATGCCGAACTGCCATTTCAAGAATTTGTCGTACTTCTGCTATTGTTTTTTAGCTTTTTAATCACTTATTTTGAGTTTCCTAATAAACATAATCAAAACACATAATTCTTAATAATACATATGGATAATCAAATTCAAGTTGAAAACTACAGGATTCAAAAACCTGAAATGTGGGCGGGTCATATTGGAGATCAGGAAATTACAGACCGAATCAAAGACTCCGAATTTGCCAGAAAACAAACTGATGAAGGCAGAGACTACTGCTATTTTCTAGATAAAAAGTATTACACAAGCAATACGGAGAACAGTGAATATGCCTGCATGGCCTATACGCTGAATGAGCCCGGAAACCTGGAAAGGGCTTCTGTTTCTGATATTATTGTGGAAGAAAATGAAGTCTATCAGATCCACAGGATCAGTGTTCTGAGAGACGGCGTGCTGATCGATAAGATTCCGGATACGAAAATAAAAGTGCTGGACAGCGAAAGCCAAAGCAGCGGCGGAGTTTTGAGCAGTAATAAAAAGATCAATATTACCATCAGGGATCTCAGATTATATGATGTGCTGATTCTTGAAGACACCAGGGTTAAGGTATTTACAGATCGTGATTTTCTCAGAAGAGAATTCTCCAAATACGTATGGGTGAGTCCGGATAGCTATTGGGCTTACGGAAGCTTTAAATTCACATTTATTAATGAACGCGAGCAAACTATTGCCTATAAAAAAACATTTTTCAGAGATGAGCAGGGGAATGTTCTTGAACCTGAAATTAATTATTTAAAGAAAGGTGAGCAGTTTGTGTTTGAAGGGCAGAACTACATTAATCCTGTAGATTCCGGACGGGAGATCTTTCCCTATATAGATTTTGCTACGGATGCTGACTGGAAAGAACTTTCCAATTATATCTCACCTATTTACGATGAAATTTTCAATAAATCCTCCTTACAGGATTTTGCTCCTAATCTTATTGAAAAGCTGGATGCCATCAGCGATCCGGATGAAAAGCTTCAGTTTGCCATAGAATATGTTCAGAATCATGTGTACTATATTTTCAATGCTGATGAGATGAACGGACACAAGCCGCAGGAACCTTCAGTTACCTATGAAAATAAACAGGGTGACTGCAAAGCAAAGTCAGTTTTATTAAAAGTGATTCTTGATTATATTGGCGTAGAAGCCTCTGTCGTTCTGGTAAATTTCAATACGGATTATTATATTAAATATTATCTGCCGTCTCTGCTAAGCTTCAATCATGTAGTGGTAAAAGTGAAGTATAAAGGGGAAGAATATTTCATTGATGCTACGATCCGGGATGAGTTCGGATTGATCGAAAACAGGGGCTTTATGTATTTTATGCATTATCTGGAAGTGAAAAAAGATCAGGAATTGCAGATAAGAAACCCCTATAAGTTTCCCTATTACTGTTTAGATGAAAAGATCGATTTTAATGTTCAGGGAAATACAGGAAAGCTTAACCTTGCTACTACCTATAAAGGAAACCGGGCCAATGCAATGAGGAGATACTTTAAAACGACCAATAAAAGAGAAATTATCGACAGCTGGAACAATTTCCTTTTTTATGGTCTTAATTATTCCAGTGACAGGAATGGGACTGATATCAGAAATATCTTCAAGGATGCCGCCATTGATGTGGTAAGTGATGATAAAAAATTGAATGAAGTTAAGATTCAATATACAGCAACGGTTGACAATCCCTATTATGTAGATCCGCAAAATAACCGCTTCCTGATGTACTTTGACAGAAATGTTGTGAAGGGCAGTGCCAGAGATTTTATGCATAAAGATCTCCCTTTCTGGCATAATTTCGACAGTGAAAAATATGAGATCAACCTGTATACAGATCAGAAAATAGACACTGAAGAAAAATATACCGTTCAGGAAAGCACGATCAAAAATCCGTATTTTGACTATACAAGCCGTAAAAAAGTGACTAAAAACGGAGCCAGCGTATATATAGAATATAATCCTTTGATCAATATTGAGATCCCGCAAAGCGAGTTTGAAAAATTCAGGACAGATCATCATACAGTAGCTGACAGTAATTTCGGATTAGGGATTGATATTATAGAGCCGGGATTGATGAACAGACTTAAGTTTAGCTTTAAAAAAAGATTTAAATAGAATTCAAGATTGAAAGTTTAAGATTTTTGTTTACAGCGGGCGGCAAAGCCGCCCGCTGTAAACAAATTTTTGCTGAAGAACCGGTTCTTCAGCAAAAAATAAAGAAAAGAATTATAGCTGATGAGAAAATTATTGGTATTGATGGCTGTCTTTTTTATAACAGGTGGAGTGCTGGCCCAAAAGGCAGACAATGCGCTTCAGGGATATTATGAAGAACAGGGAGATGAAACCTTTTATAAAGGATTTGGTTTTGACGGAAATGGAAAAATGGCAGGAGGAATGTCTGATGGTGACTATTTCACAAGAAATGACAGCCTTATAGTTTTTCCGGATAAGAGCATCTTTATTTTCAAGATCAGAAAAGACAAATTAATAGGTATTTCCGACTGGGTGAAAAAAGGTGTTTGGGTCAGGAAAAAAGACAGCTTGGTCGTTAACAACAGGAAAAATCCTGAAGAAGCTCAGAAAAAAGCGGCTTTGTTGGCGGCTTTTTATGACAGGACAAAAAACAGGTCTGCGCTGGATGCTTTGTTTTCGGATGATCTTCTTACGATCAATGAAGATTTTTGCAATCAGGGACTGGCTAAAGCCTGTCTTAATACTTTTGGGATAAAAATGATGAAATATACGCCCGGCCTTCTGGGTGATCCCGAAAAAATTAAAGAAAAAAAACTGAAGCCCCATCCGGAGCTGATTCAACTTTCCGAAAGAATAGTGAGCCTTGGTGAAATGTCAGGATATAATGTCCTTGGTTCCTATTATTATGTTTTAGGACTTCGGGATAAAGCTTTTGAGACATGGTCGGAAGGGGAGAAGCATGGAGACACCGCTTCTATGCTTTCTAAAGGACTTATTGATATAGGTGAGGATATGGATAAAGAAAATTCCCCTGGTCATAATACTAACAGAAAAAGAAAAAAGAAATGATGCGGGTGCTGTTTTCCTTTACCGGGCTTTTAGTTTTTTCTTCTTTTATAAGTGCTCAGAAACTGAAGAAAGAAGAGGTTACCGGATTCTGGAAGCTTAAAGAATCAGGGTTTTACGAAAATAAAAAGAAAGTGATCAAGGATTTTGATAACTGTCGCTTAATGAGAAATTATGCTATACGGGAAGATGGCTTTGCAGTCTATAATTATATAGAAGGAAGTGTGGGAGATTGTATTCCGTCTGAGCCGAGGCTTTCCTTTTGGCGTATTGTAGACAACAGGATACAGTTTTATGTGGATGATAAAAATATTCTTGAGGAAGTAGTGGTAACCTTCAATCATGATAAAACCATGACGTTTTCAAGTTATATTCCTGAGCGGGTTAAGATAGAAGGAGATGTCTTAGCTGAAAAAGTAATGAATACTGTTCATTACAGTATTCTGGAAAAACAATATTAAAGAGATGAAACCATGAATAACGTTACGCTGATTTATCTGTGATTTTTTCTATACTATTTATTTCCTTTTTCATTGCGAGCAGGGTGAATTAATCTCAATAATAGAGGCTAAACAATATTGCTTCCTGCCGTAAGTCCTGAAATGTATTATTATTGATTTTGGGGTTCATTACTGGTTTCTCTGAACTTCTGCTTACCGGTCAGCAATTCAAAGAACAGCCTGAAATCTGAAATTAAAGACCATAAAGGATACTTAAAGGTAGCAGGTTTGTTCCTTTCAATAACGGCATGGCTGAACCATGCAAAACCATATCCCACAATCGGAATATACCAGAGAAACCTTTCTTTTCCTGAACTGATGACGTATCCGATAACGACAAATACGAGCAGGGTTCCGATAAAATGAAAGATGCGTGTCCCAGTTTTACGGTGCTCAGTAAGATAAAACTGATAAAATTCCCTGTATGTTTTTATTCTTTCAGACATGGCAGTTTAGTGTATTGATTCTATTGAAGTTACAGCAATAATTCTGCCGATTTTATGATGGAAAATAAAAAGGTTAAAAAGCGAAAAGGCAAAATCGCAAATCAGCTTCTTTTCAGATTAGCCTTTTTGCCATTTTGCCTTTCCACAGTTTTGCTGCTAACTATTCTGTTTAGCTCTTCTTTAGCTCTTTTCCAAGTTTACTGTTTTTGTATCCGTAGCAGAAATAGATCACCATACCGATCAGGAACCACATTCCGAACCAGAACCAGTTTTCATGGCTCATTCCGGTAAGCAGGTATAGACATGAGCTTAAACCGATCAGCGGAATTAGGGAAAGGTTCTTCACAAAAGTCACAATACACATGATCAGGTTGATCAGGATAAAAAAGAAGATTGAAGCTCTGAATTCACCTTCTTTAGGATCGGCCCAATCCATCAGATTATGGAAGAAATCCGGCTGCAAGTAATAGAATACAATTAATCCGCCAATGAAAATAACAGGGAAAATGATCTTACCGTTCACATAAGGAAGGTGGAATCTGCCTTTTATTTTTTCTTTGGCCGGAAGGAGAAGTACTCCCGCACATACCAGTACAAAGGCGAAGATCGTTCCGATACTGGTAAAATCCAGGATAAATGTTTTATCTGTGAACAAAATAGGAATTCCTACCACGACTCCCGTAATGACCGTTGCATAAGAAGGTGTTTTGTATTTTGGATGTATCTTTTGGAACCTCTGAGGCATCAATCCGTCACGGCTCATCGCATACCAGATTCTGGGCTGTCCCATCTGGAAAACCAATAACACAGTAGTAATGGCGACAATAGCCACAAAGGAAACGATCAGTTCCATCCAGGCCACATTAGCATTGGTCTTCTCAAAAATGAATGAAAGAGGATCTCCTACACCGTCAAATTTTTTATAATCCACCATACCTGTTAAAACCAGTGTAAGGGCTATATAAATTACTGTACATAAAACCAGAGAGATGATCATCCCTTTTGGTAATGTCTTTTGCGGATCTTTTGTTTCTTCCGACAATACACTTAAGGCATCAAAGCCGATATAGGCAAAGAATACCCCTGAAACAGCGCTCATTACTCCTGCAAAACCATTAGGCATAAAGGATGGAACTCCTGTTGTAGGGCTTACCGGAGTCCAGTTATCAACACTTACATAAGCGCAGCCTACAAGGATTACCAGTACGATCACACCCAGTTTTAAAATGACCAGAGAGTTGTTGAAGTTTTTACTTTCTTTTACCCCTATATAGCAAAGCCACGTAATTAAACCATTGATCACCAAAGCCGGTATGTCTACAATGAACTTCAGACTTCCGATGAGTGGAGCGGTCTTCCATGCATTTAACAATTCTTTATTTTCTGAGCCGTATTGGACAGCTTTTCTGGCTTCTGTGTAGCTGCAGGTGAGATAATCCGGGATATGCATGCCGAGACGTCCCAGGAAGCTGGTGAAATAATCTGACCAGGAGAAGGCTACATAAATGTTTCCAAAGGAATATTCCATGATCAGCGCCCATCCGATGATCCAGGCGATCAGCTCACCAAAGCTGGCATAGGCATATGTATAGGCAGAACCTGCTGTAGGGATCCGGCTGGCAAATTCAGCATAGCATAAAGCCGTAAATCCGCAGGCGAAGCCGCAAATCAAATATAGAAGGATAACACCGGGACCACCTCTGAAAACGGCCTCTCCCAAACTGCTGAAGCTTCCAGCTCCAATAATAGCCGCAATACCAAAAAACACGATGTCCCACACGCCTAAGACTCTTAAAAGTCCCGTTGAAGTATCTGTATCTGAATAGATTTTTCTTCTAAAAAGTTGACTCATTCAATAACTATATTTGATTTGAAAAAAAGCAAATGTAATGATTTTTTATTTTGATGTTAACAGTCATTAACAACATTTAAGTAAAAATGCTCAGGCAAAAGGCTTTAGTCTTTATAAACAGGTATTTCCACATAGCTGTCATTATACCATTTTATTTCCAGAGGTGCTCCGGAATCTTCTATCGTTTCATCACTTACATCTTTGCCGGTGCCGTAATTAATCTGCCAGTTGGGATTTTTATTCACACCTGCCACTAATACCAGCCTGCTTCCTTTTTCTATTTTCTTGCTGATCACTATAGAATTCTTGATAGGAACCTGCTCCTCTTTACCCGGCTCAAGTAGTGTTCGTAATGCATTGTTTTTAGCATAGCTGGCTCTTGCGATATGAGCGGATAATAAAAAGGCTTTGCCATCCGGCTGTACCTGATACAGATACGTATTCGTGTCAAAATCTTTTTTATTGATGGAAACGTCAAATGCTCCTGTAAAATTTCCGCTGATGATCAGGTCTTTATCCAGTGCTTCACTCTCAAAATAAATTGAATTGGTAGTTTTTATGCTGTCTTTCTTACTAACGGCATAATAAGTATCTTTTTTATCTCTATCCCTGAAGTCAACCGTTTGTTTGGTAAAGCTTTTATTGGCCGGTTTATCAAAAACTGATGAACTGTTTTTACGATCCTGCAGGTAGAATCTGAGGGTAGAGTTGTGCATTTGATCGAGAGTAGGAACGTGCTTCCAGGTATTGGTATTCATGACCTGAAAATTGACCTTATCTTTCAGTATTTCCGGCTTTTTTCCATTTTTGAGAATATAATCGAACCATGAAAAAGCCAGGTCATCGATACTTATCCTGGCAGCAGGATCTATCGGATTACCATTGACGTAGGTAAACCCGAAGCTTTGTGCTCCTCCGTGGTTGTATGGCCCCATTACCAGGTAGTGCTCAGCATTTTTATTGTATTTGTTGTGTTCTTTATAATAGTATAGCGCTCCAATCTGATCGTCATCATAATATCCGGTGGTGGTTAAGACCGGAATATTGATGTTGGAGAATTCCTCTTTGTAAGGAACCATTTTCTGCCAATACTGGTCATATCCTGGGTGATCCAGCCAACGTTGAAAAATTTTGCTTGGTTTGCCGCTGATCATATCCAGCGATCTGAATGATTTCCCGCTGTTATACCATTTTGTATTAATGGAATCCCATTTTACGGCATTGCCAAAGTCTGCTTCATCGGTAAATTTATTATTGGTGACATATTGGATCCACCGGAGCATATAGCTCATGAAAACATTATTCTGAGCAGGGTAATCAATTCCGATTCCTACAGAAACCTGAGGCACAATCGTTTTTAAGGCCGGATGCAGTCTTTTTACGGCTGCCCATTGGCTGAAACCCAGATAGCTTCCGCCTATCATTCCTACTTTCCCATTGCTCCAGGGCTGTTTGCTGACCCAGTCTATAACTTCGTAGATATCCTGCGATTCATGCTCGAAAGGATTGTTCTCATCATTACTGTTCCTTTTGCCTCTGGTATTGACCACTGCCCCCACATAATTATAGACGGCCGCTCTTTTTCCGAAGAAATCATCAAATGGCCCGGCATAGATATTACTGGTAAGAATAACCGGAAGTGGAGAAGGGTTTTCCTTTTTTCGGATAATAGTGATGGTCAGCGTATTTCCGTTCTTTGTTTTAAGATCTTTCGTTTCAATAATAAACTTTTCCTGATCTTTTGATGCCAGCAGCTGCATGATCTGAGGTTTGATGCCGGAATAGGTTTTATAGTTTAAATAACTTTTGCATAAAGCGAGCGCTGATCTGTAATCTATACTGTCTTTTCCTTTTTGCTTTTCCAATGCTTTCTTCAGAAGCCCCCTGGATTCGTTTACATCTCCGTCAACAGCCAGTCCGATTCTTGGAATCAGCTTCTCAGGAAGACTTTCGTACTTTTGGGTAAATGCGGCCTGAAGGGCATTGGAAAAAGAAATCCTGTTTTTCATTTCAGCCAGTTTTGCCATGCTGTACAGTTCGTAGCCCAGGAATCTGTATCCCGCCATATTATGATCTGCGAATTGCTTACGGTGATCAGCCAGGGTAAGAATCGATTTTTTATAGTCCTGTGCAACGATCTGTAAACGGAAAAGAGCGTCGGAAAGGTCTACATTGTTTTGGGGTTTGTATTTCTTCGATTGAAGACGTGGGATCAGCTGTAAGGCCAGATCCGGCATCTGTTTTTCCAGAATAAGCGAGTCTGTAACAGCTGTTTGTGGAAAATAAAATTTCTGAGCCTGCATCAGGTTTACAAAAATTAATGCTAAAAGTATCTTAATTTTCATTTATGGTATGTTTTTAGCTGCTGTTGAAAAGGTATCAGTGCAAAATATGTTTTTGATAACTGTATGCTGAAATTGTTTACATTTTATCAGACTAAAGTAAGAAATTTTATCATATGATAGTGAAATGTTTTCATTGTTGTCGGATTTATAATTTATGTATTAAATCTGTTAAAACTTGCTTAAACAATAAGTTTTTAATATTTTCGTTAACTTATTTAGACTAATTTTCTTATATCGAGAAGAATGAAATCAAAAAAAATACTTTTAGCGGCTGCAGTGATCTATTTCGGAATCTCCGAGGCTCAGCAGTCCCAATATTTTACCCAGAAAGAAAATTACAGATTCAATCTAGCTGAAAATCTTTACCAGACCAAGATATACAACGCCTCCCAATACGAATATGCAAGACAATATTTCTATAACCAGAATTTGTCCCGTTCGAAAAAGGAGGCGGCGCAGTTTTTTGATAATGTGATTGGTGTTATCCTTCAGAAAAATCACGCTGAGGAAGGTTTGACGGCTTTCATGAAAGAGTATCCGAATTCTGCTTACTTTGCTCAGGCGAATCTACCGTTGGCGGATTATTATCTGGCTAAAAAAGATTTTGATAAGGCCTTGGAGACTTTGAAAAAAGTAAACCAGTATCAGCTGTCAAAAGAAGAAAATACACAGTATATTCTGAAGCTTGGATATGCCAAATTTATGACCGGAGACTCAAAAGGAGCAACGGATGCGCTGGAAGAAGCTTATAAAACCGCTGATCAGTCTCAAAAAGGAGATATTGCCTATATGCTGGGACATCTGTATTACAGCAACAGACAAAATGATAAGGCTTTCCAGTATTTTGACTCTGTAAAAGATCAGGATAAATTCTCAAAGCTGGTTCGTCCTTATTATGTACAGATGTACTATAATGATAAGAACTATGACCAGGCGATTTCCGAAGGGAATACTTTACTGAATGAGAATATTTCCGACTCTTATAAAGCGGAGGTTCATAAGATCATCGGGGAAAGTTATTTCATGAAGAATGACTATACTTCTGCCTATCCACATTTAAAAGATTATCTGAATGTACAGCAGAATCCTTCGGAAAATGATCTTTATGAAATGGGATTTGTTGCCGCTCAGCTGAAAAAATATGATGAAGCGGTTTCCTATTACAATCAGCTTCTTAACAGCAACTCGGCTTTGGCACAGAATGCATACTATCAATTGGGAAATGCTTATCTGGCGGTAGATAAAAAGCAGGAAGCGCTTTCTGCTTTCCGTTCTTCTTATCAGATGGATTATGATGCGAAAGTAAAAAAACTGGCTCATGAGCAATACGCTAAGTTAAGTTATGATATCGGTAACCCGTTTGAAAGCCCGTCTGCAGTTATCCAAAGTTATATCAATGAGAATCAGAATGCGGCGAATGCCTCAGAAATGAGATCATTATTGGTAAAGTCATATCTGTACTCAGGGAACTACAAAGAAACCCTGAATGCAATCGACAGATTACAGAGCTCTACTCCTGATATCAATAAAGTGGATCAGGAAGTTTCTTATTTATTGGGAACTGAAGAGTTCAACAAAGGAAATTACGATGAAGCTGAGAAATACTTTTTAAGAAGCCTCGGATTCAATATCAATAAGGAGTTTAACAGCAGAGCTTTATACTGGCTGGCACAGGTGTATTACCAGAAAGGGAATTATCCTTCTGCGATTGCCCGCTATGAAAAACTTCTTAACGAAAGCTTCCCTGAAAAGCAGCAGCAGCCTTATGATTTAGGATATGCTTATTTTAAATCCAAGAAATTTGACCAGGCTGCTACTTATTTCAAACAGTATCTGACGAATCCGAAACCGGAATTTAAAAATGATGCGGAACTCCGTCTTGCAGATATCCATTATGCAAACAATGATCTGAATGAAGCGATCGCTATTTATGATAAAAATGAGGATGCTACGGATTATACCCTTTACCAGAAAGCAATGGCTTTAGGATTTAAAGGAGATACCCAGGCAAAGATCAACAGCTTAAAAAATCTTTTATCCAAATATCCTGATTCTGAATATTACGATGATGCTCAATATGAAATAGGAACGGCCTATGCCGCTCAGGATGATTTTGCCAATTCCAATGATTATTTTGGAAAAGTGATCAAAGGCTCTTCCGATAAAGATCTGGTGGCTAATGCTTCTATCTACAGAGCACAGAATTATATAGACCAGAACCAGAATGATAAAGCGCTCTCTGAACTGAAATCTCTTGGTGAACAGTATAAGAATACGGCATATGCCCAAAAGATCGTTCAGGCTGCAAAACCTGTTTTCACGAAAAACGGAGATGTTTCAGGATATGAAAGCTTTGCAAGAAACATCGGAGTGAACGTTGATGCTTCAGAAATCGATGAGATCAACTTATCTACCGGGAAACAGTATTTTGCGAAGAAAGACTATAAAAATGCGATTTCCTATTACGAAAAATATCTGACACAGAATCCTACAGGAGAAGGTCTGTATCAGGCAAAATATGAATTGGGAGAAAGCTATTATCAAACCAATAATTCAACGAAAGCATTGCTTGTTCTACAGGAGGTGGCAGGTATTCAGAATGACTACCAGGATGATGCGCAGACCCGTTTGGCTCAGATCTTTATTGCACAGGGGAATACGGCTGAAGCGAAGAAGTACCTTGAAGGAATTAGAAATTCTTCAGACATCAGCATTAAAAACTATGCGAATGTTGAGCTGATGAAGCTGTATGCGGATGAGAAAAACTTCTCTGAAGCTGAAAAACTGGCGAATGCAGTAATTGCGAATTCTAAAAACTCGGCTGCGGTAATTGAAACTGCAAAAGTGATCAAAGCAAGAAGCCTGATGAACTCAGGAAAAGATAAAGATGCGCAAACGGCGTATACTTCTCTTGAAAAATCATCCAATACATCTGTAGCCGCAGAAGCATTATATGCAAAAGCGTATTATCAGAATAAAGGAAAGGCATTCAAATCTTCGAATGAGACGATCTTCAAACTGGCCAATAATTATGCTTCAGAAGAATACTGGGGTGCAAAAGCATTGGTATTGATGGCGAAAAACTATATCGGCCTGAAAGATAATTATCAGGCAAGTTATACATGCGATCAGATCATTGCCAATTATAAGGATTTCCCTGAAATCGTTGCAGAAGCTAAAGAAGTTAAAAAACAGATTAAGAAATAATACATGAAGGTATTTAAAATTTCCATATATGTTTTTTTAATTTCTATT
The DNA here is from genome assembly GCF_058245615.1 of Chryseobacterium sp. UF-290. Lineage (NCBI taxonomy): Bacteria > Pseudomonadati > Bacteroidota > Flavobacteriia > Flavobacteriales > Weeksellaceae > Chryseobacterium > Chryseobacterium sp. UF-290. The sequence continues at coordinate 44,427 of NZ_JBSICB010000019.1, read as the reverse complement.
TCTCTCTCGAGTTGCATTCCTTCGTACAGTGCCTATCCAAAAGAGTATAACCATGCAAAAGCTGATTTCAAGAAACAAAAAGCTTTTGTAGTGAATAAGGATCTTGAGAAAGAATTTAAAATTTTAAAACATTCTGATATTTATGAAATTGTAGAAGACAGCACTAATGCAGCCAAGATTACCCTGCATCCGATGAAGACCTTTACTCCTCCTTGTGGAAACCCTATGATTGGAAGTATGATTACAGTCGGATTACTGCCTTCAGGATTTCCGTATGATATTTCTTACAGTTATGATGTAGCTGAGAACAGGACAACGAAAAATTATCAATACAAATTACAAGTTTATCAAAGCCTTTGGCTGTTTAATATATTCAGACTTGGGAGAACTTTTTCAAAACAGTCGGGAAAAGCTTTATTAGGTAGTTATATTGCTTCTAATCAATAAAACCCGTTATATATTTTTTTCAAATAAAGAAAATATGAACAAGAAAATTCAATTATTATCCATATTATTTTTAGGGGTTTCGCAGTTTGCGTTTTCCCAGATCAAGGAGGAAAAACTGGTTCTTAACAAAAAAAGAGAGCCGGAAGTGAAGAAGATCGAGAAGAAGAAAACTTCCGTAGAAACCATTAAGAACTATCCGCCTGAAGAGAAATCCCAGAACCCCGTGAGATATACCATCACGGATGTTCCTGCGGTTTCAGACTTCAAAACTTCAACCATCCAGGGAGAGGACGTTGCTCCGAAATTTGACGGAACAGCCCAGAATAATTATGTACAGTTCGGAATGGGGAACTATGGGAAGATCCTGCTTGACGGAAATATCTCCAAGACTCTTGAAAATAAGTTTGAAGTAGGAGGGGATGTCCATGTGCTTTCTACGAACGGTCTTAAAAAAGATTATGACTGGAATTCAAAGCAGACTTCGGCCGCATTTGGAGCTTTCCTCAATTCTTATGGAGAAAAAGGGAAGTTCAATATTAATGCTGAATATGGATTGAATAATTACAACTATTACGGGATCTATGCCATGGAACCTTCGGCTGATGTTGATCTGAAACAGAAGGTGAACCAGTTTAAGGTAAACGGATATTATGATTTTTATTCCAATGAAATTTTAAATGATGTGAGGGTGAAGTCATCATTCCTTAAAGATCATTTTGATGCTCAGGAAAATCAGGTTTCCATTTTGGCCAATTTCTCCAAACATGCTGTTGAGCTTGGGAAGTCAGGAATTAATCTGAATGCTGATCTGGGAGTAGGATTGGATGCGGTAAAAACAGATTTCGCAATCAGAGATAAAAATTCTGCGAATTTCTTCAATACCAGTCTGACTCCGAAAGTGACGTTCAGAAAAGGAGAATCCTATTTGATGTTAGGTTCTTCATTTTCTTTCCTGAATGCTAAAAATTCAAACGATTATCTTGCTCAGGAAAAAAATAATAAGACCTACTGGTTCCCGCAGGCTGAATTTCAGTTTGCTGCTGCTAAAGAATTTAAATTCTATGGTGGGGTAGACGGAGGTCTTAAGCTAAATACTTACGGAGATATGCTGCAGACTAATCCGTTCATTCTTTCTGACCAGCTTTTAAAGCCAACAGAGACCAAATATCATTTTTATGTAGGTTTGAGAGGGGACATCGATGAAACATTGAAATATGACTTCTCTGCAGGTTTCGGTAAAATGAAAGATATTATGTTCTTTAAGGGCAACAGTCTTTTTGATGATGTGTATACACTCAACCGTTCTGCCTACAACTTTGCCAATACTTTCTCTGCAGTATATGACGATGGAAACGTAAGTGATATCAAAGGAAGCGTGCAGTATTTCCCGCTGGAAAATTTAATGATTGACGGGGAATTAAGATTTACCAAGTACAATTTGAAGAATTACGACAATATTTACAACGTTCCTCTACTGAATGCAAGCATTGGAGCAAAATATACCATGCTTGATAAAAAATTACTGTTGGGATTCAAAGGAATCTTTGCAAGTGACAGAACGACAAACTCTTATACGATCGAAGGAGTAGCGAATCCGGATATGGTTTTCCTGTCCACAGAGAAGACAAACGATAAAGTTGGCGGTTATGCTGATTTAAATCTTTCCGCAGAGTATAAAATTCACAAAAATTTCAGTATTTTTGCACTCGGAAATAATCTTCTGAGCTCAAAGTATCAGACGTACAAAGGATATAAGGTCCTGGGTGCTCAGATTTTGGGAGGTGTGAAGATTACTTTCTAGAGGTAGAGTGTAGGATAGCAGTAAAAAAGGCCAAGCTCCTTATTACTTAAGCCCTGCGATCTGCTACCAACAGGCTGCATAGTTTAATGGATAGAACTTCGGATTTCGGCTCCGACAGTGAGGGTTCGAATCCTTCTGCGGTCACTCAGACGAACGAGGCATTTTTGAATGCCTCGTTCGTCTTTTTTTGTGTCTGAGTAAGATATTGTAAAGCGCAGGATTTAGTAATGGTGTTCTCTTCCAGCTTCAAATCTCTTATCCTTCGTTTTTCTTACCCCAGACTCAGGTTATGTTATGTTAAAATAAATTAATGATTGATATTCTATTCTTGAAATATTGTATATTTAGTCAAAGAAGTGTGAAATTTCTTCAAATATTATAACCCACAAAAATTATTGGTATGAAAAAGGTAAAGAACGAAAAAGCGACTCAGATTGATCAGCAGCTGATTGACAATGACAAAAGAGTAATGACTACCAACGACGGCGTGCCGGTGTTTGACAATAACAATACACTTAAAGCCGGAGAAAGAGGACCGTCTTTACAGCAGGACCATATTTATTTTGATAAGCTAATGCATTTTGATCGTGAACGTATTCCTGAAAGGGTAGTTCATGCACGAGGATCTGGAGCTCACGGTATTTTTGAAGCTACTGCTGACCTCTCACAATATACGACCGCTGCATTTTTGCAAAAGGGTACGGTTACTCCTGTATTCACAAGATTTTCTACGGTAGCAGGATTTAAGGGATCTACCGACTTGGCCAGAGACGTCAGGGGATTCTCGGTCAAGTTTTATACGGCTGAGGGCAACTATGACCTTGTAGGTAATAATATACCGGTGTTTTTTATTCAGGATGCAATGAACTTTCCGGATTTGGTTCATGCAGTAAAACCGGAACCGAATAATGAAATGCCGCAGGCAGCATCAGCGCATGATACATTCTGGGATTTTATTTCACTCATGCCGGAAGCTGCCCATATGACCATGTGGGTGATGTCAGATAGAGCAATCCCCAGAAGCTTAAGAATGATGGAAGGGTTTGGGGTGCATACATTTAAATTTGTTAATGACCAGGGCAAGGCAACGTTTGTGAAATTTCATTGGAAACCAAGACTGGGAGTGCATTCTGTAGCATGGAATGAAGCTCAGAAAATTTCAGGCTTTAACTCGGATTTCCATCGAAAAGATTTGTGGGAAGCCATTGAAAACGGTGATTTTCCACAATGGGATTTGGGGGTTCAACTGATCCCTGAAGAAGATGAAATGAAATATTCATTCGATATTCTTGACCCTACTAAAATTGTTCCTGAAGAGTTGGTCCCGGTACAAATTATCGGAACAATGACACTCAACCGTAATCCTGAGAATTTCTTTGCTGAAACCGAACAGGTAGCTTTTGATCCCGGAAGGCTGGTTCCGGGTATAGATGTTTCTGATGACCCTCTTCTGCAGGGAAGAGTTTTTTCATATATGGATACTCAGAATTACCGTTTAGGAGGCCCTAATTTTCACGAACTGCCTATTAATCGTCCGGTAAATGGTAAGCACAATAATCAGAAAGATGGCTTTGGCAGGATAGACATCCTGAAAGGTGCGGTAAGTTATTTTCCGAATAGTAAAGCTGAGGGATGCCCTTACCATGCAATGCTGAAAGGAGAGGTTGGATTTCAGTCACATAAGCAGCCTGTGGATGGTCCTAAAGTAAGAGCCCGTTCCGATTCTTTTGCAGATCATTTTACTCAGGCCAGATTATTTTTCAATTCACAAAGTCCGGAGGAGCAGGAACATATAATCAATGCATTGAGTTTTGAGCTTTCTAAGGTAAATGATGTTAACATACGCAAGCGCGAATTGGCAATACTGAATCAGATCGATAAAAAACTGGCAAAAAATGTTGGAAATAATCTGGGATTGGCCGCTTCAAAAGAGCTTGATCCGTTAACGCTGAAATTTGCCCGTCAAAACCATCCGAAATATCCGATTAAACCTAATAAACCTGAAGTAGAAAAATCATCAGCCCTGAGTATGAAGGTAAGAGAGGGAAAAGGGAATATCAAAACCAGAAAGGTGGCATTTTTAATTGATGATGGAGTGAGCAAAGCTTCCGTAGATAAGATGAAAACGGCACTTGAAAAAGAAGGGGCAGAAGCTGTTTTGATTGCTCCTCATGTGGGTAAGATAAAATTTAAAGAGGGTGGAGAAGTCGATATTCAGCATTCCTATCTGACGGAAGCTTCCGTATGTTATGATGCATTTTATACCCCCGGGGGAGATTCTGTAAAGGCTCTTAAAGATAATGCCGATTACCTGCAGTTTATCAATGAAGGGTATCGCCACTGTAAAGCACTGGCATTTGCCAAAGGGGCGGAAGAATTATCCAAAAGGTCTTTTGTTGATAAAGATAAGGGCGTTATTTTTGAAAGTACAGACCATTTAGCTGAAGACTTTATCGGGATTATGAAAGAGCACCGTATCTGGGAAAGAGAGAAATCAAGAAAAGTTCCTTCATAAGAATAATAAAATAGCTCTGTTTCTCTGGCATTATTTTAGGGAATAGAATCGATATAATGATTTGCCCCTATAAAAATGTCCGAAAACTATACTTCTTCAATCACTTTTTAATAAAAAGAGAATTTGTAAATTATTAACAATTAAATAATTGCATTTTCTCTTTTTTGTTTTTGAAAATAGATCCGGATTTTAGAAGTCCTATATTTTCAATCTATGATATCGGGATAGGCTATCCGGAATGGTTTTGTATAAGTATTTTAGTAAAAATTGGCAATATGGGCGAGTTGCTCAAAATTGATCAGGTTGATTTTTCTTCCTTCAAGCTGAATGAGTTTCTCCTGCTTAAAATCGTGAAGGATGCGGGCTAAGGTCTCTCTTGCCGTTCCTACCATATTGGCAAGGTCTACCCGGGATAAGGTTATAAATACCTCTTTGGTATCGTTTGACTTGTATTTATTGTGGAGTATTAATAAGCTCAGAGCCGCACGTTCTCTGACGGTACGGTATGATAGGACTGCAATAAGATTGGCCATTACACTGAATTCATGGCTTAGAGATTTTAATAAAAGTCTTGAAAATACAGGTGACTGATCAAGGATATCAAGGAAGTCTTCTTTCGAAATAAATGAAATAAGAGAATCTTCAAGGGCTAATGTGGTGTCTCCATAAGGCTCATTACTCAAAATGGCCGAGTACCCAAAAAACTCTCCGGAGCTGTAGATATAAATGATCTGCTCTCTGCCATCATTATCAACTTTGTACTTTTTGACCTTGCCTTCATTGAGATAATAGATACCGTTGGGCTTTGTCCTGTTGGTAAATATAGTTTCATTTTTACGATAATTTTTACTCTTCATAGCGCCCAAAAGTAAATTTTTATCATATTCCGGAAGCTCATCAAAGAGGTATTGATTATTGAAAATGAATTTTGAAATCATAGCTGTATTGTTGTAAATGGCAGGTGCTTGGTTTGTAACTTAAATCACATTTTAAGAGGATTTATATCATTATGTTTTTTTATTAAACACCTTAATTTTGTAAAATTAATGAAATTGATTTTATGAAGAGGCAAGAAACTCCCCAAGATATCTTTTTAATCATAGTTTATTCTGAATTAAGGTATCAATAGTTCTGTTTTTCACCAAAAAACAGGATGTCCTTTAGGAATGATAAAATTGAAACAGAATCATTAATTAATGTCATATGATCTTTCAGCAGATATTATTAGGATTATAGGAGCTTATAAAACAGATATGTTCAGACACAAAGGTAAAAGCAGAACTTACTTTCATAATTTAGAGCTTGCCTCAGCGCTTTCGTTTGTTGCGGGTGTCGTTAATATTGTGGGAGTGTTATCAGTTAAAATACTTACTACAAATATAACAGGGCATTTTGCTTTTTTTTCAGAAGAGATCTTTCTTAAAAATTATTATACTGCAATTATTTATTTGTTGTTTATCGCATGTTTTTTAATAGGAGCTTTCTGCTCAAGCTTCATGGTGGAACTTTCATTGAGATATAAAAAAGTACGGCCTCATCTTATCCCCTTAATAATAGAGACGCTTATATTAGGCTTTATAGGGCTCACTGCTTTTGAACAATTTGGAGTTACCATGACGCAATATGCCATTGCCTGTTCCTTACTTTTTATAATGGGATCTCAGAATTCTTTAGTGACAAGAGTGTCGCAATCTGTTGTGAGGACTACACACCTTACCGGATTGTTTACCGATTTGGGAATAGAGTTGTCAAAATTATTTTTTCATAGAAAAGAACCCGGAAACCGGCAGCTTAAGAAGAATATCGTTTTGAAAATCGTAATTATAATGTGCTTTTTTTCAGGATGTATAATAGGTGGTTTTTTATATAAAATGTTTTATTTAAAAGCCTTGCTGTTTACAGCCGGAATACTTTTTTTCATCATAAGATATGACAGCATCCTCTATCATTATTATGTACTGAGAAGAAAACTAAGATAAATTACAAGGGTATTCCTTTTAAAATTATTTTTGTCAATGATGAAATACTAATGGAGGTTGGCAATACGGGTCAATTCTTTAAGATCAATAAGCTCTATTTTTCGTCCGTCCATCAAAATGAGATTTTCCTGCCTGAAATCGTGAAGGATACGTGCCAGTGTTTCATTGGCTGTTCCTACCATATTGGCAAGATCTGTTCTGGACAGAGCGATATATATATTATCTTCATTGGGATTCAATTTATATTTCTGATGTAGGATCAGGAGGCTGAGTGCGACGCGCTCCCTTACGGTACGTTGTGATAAAACAGTCATCAGATTGGCCATTACGCTAAACTCATGGCTCAGACTTTTTAAAAGCAATCTGGAGAATACAACCGACTGATCCAGAATACTCAAAAAATCCTCTTTGGATATAAAGGCAATGACGGAATTTTCAATGGCTTGTGTGGTATCTCCGTATGATTCATTACTGAGAATTGCCGAATAACCAAAAAACTCTCCAGTATTATAAATGTAGATGATCTGCTCTCTGCCATCATTATCTACCTTATATTTTTTGACTTTACCCTCTTTTAAATAAAAAATTCCCGTAGGTATTGTTCCATCAGTGAAGATCGCCTCGTTTTTCCGGTATTTCTTATGCTGCATTGCTGCTGTGAGCATCTCCTTGTCATACAGGGGAAGCTCATCAAAAATATACTGATTATCGAAAATAAACTTTGAGATCATAACCTTTACAAAATTAAGTTATTTTATTCCAGGTAAACTTGACTTAAATCAAATTTTAGAAAGAGATAGATCATCGGAATTTACTCATAAAGGATCTAATTTTGTTGAAAATAAAATATTGATTTTGTCATGGATCATTTAGAACATTTAAGAGATATCGGAATTCTGCCGGCTAAAGAAGTTTTCTGGAATTTATCACAGCCTCAGTTAATATCACAGACCTTAAGAAACGGACAGGGTATTATCACTCAGTCAGGGGCATTGGCTTGTGATACCGGCGAATTTACGGGACGTTCGCCTAAAGATAAATATATCGTCTTGGATGAGAATACTGAAAATTCTATCTGGTGGGGAGAGGTCAATCATCCTTTTTCGCCCGAAGATTTTGACCGGTTATATGACCGTGTTGCCGCTCATTTATCAGAAAAAGATATTTATGTAAAAGATGTATATGCCTGTGCAAAACCTGAATATCGTCTGAATATCAGGGTTATTACAGAAAATCCATGGCAGAGCTTATTTGCCGGTAACTTATTTTTAAGACCGGATGAAAAGGAGCTTGAAGCATTTCAGCATGAATGGCTTATTCTTACAGCGCCAGGTTTTAAAGCAGTTCCGGAAACCGATAAGACACGCCAGCATAATTTTACAATCATCAACTTTACGAAGAAGATTATTCTTATAGGAGGAAGTGCCTATACAGGTGAAATTAAAAAAGGCATTTTCACGGTATTGAATTATATTTTGCCACACGGGAAAAATGTGCTTTCTATGCACTGTTCGGCTAATATTGGAGAAGATGGTGATACTGCGGTGTTTTTTGGACTTTCAGGAACGGGGAAAACCACACTTTCCGCGGATCCTTCCAGAAAATTAATAGGAGATGATGAACATGGCTGGGATGACGATAGTGTTTTCAATTTCGAAGGTGGATGCTATGCAAAATGTGTCAATCTGAGCCAGGAGAAGGAACCTCAGATTTTTTCTGCAATACGTTCCGGTACATTGCTCGAAAATGTGCGTTTTTTTGACGGAACAGATATTGTCAATTATGATGATACTTCCGTTACGGAAAATACCAGGGCTGCTTACCCGATCGAATTTATTGATAACGCGGTTCATCCTTCTGTAGGGGGGACTCCTGATAATATTTTCTTTTTAACCTGTGATGCCTTTGGCGTATTGCCTCCCATCTCAAAATTGACAGCAGGTCAGGCGATGTATCATTTTATCTCAGGATATACGGCAAAAGTTGCCGGGACTGAAGCCGGAATTACCGAACCTCAGACAACATTCTCAGCATGCTTCGGAAAACCTTTTCTCCCTCTTCATCCCACAAAATATGCTGAGCTTCTGGGGAAAAAGCTGAAAGAAAATAAAGTCAATGTATGGCTGGTCAATACGGGCTGGTCCGGAGGGGCTTACGGAGCAGGAGAGCGTATAAAGCTGTCTTATACCAGGGCAATGATTTCTGCAGTATTAGAAAACAAGCTAAAGGATGTAGATTTTATTAGTGACGCTGCTTTTGGCCTTCAGATGCCGGCAGAATGTGAAGGTGTCCCTTCAGAGATCCTGAATCCGAAAAATACCTGGGCTGACCCGTCTGAATATGATGAAAAAGCTTTGAATCTTGCCACTCAGTTTGCCGAAAATTTTAAAGAATTTGAATCTTTTGCCGGGAAAGAAATTATGGAAGGCGGCCCTGTCCTTCAAAACTCAATCAATCAAAATAAAGAAAAATAGAAATGAAAATTCCTGAAAACCTCCTGTATACTGAGGACCATGAATGGGTGAAACTGGAAGATAATTATGCCTATATCGGAATTACTGATTTCGCTCAGCATGAGCTGGGAGATATTGTATATGTTGAAATCGAAACCCTGGGGGAAACGCTGAAGCAACATGATGTATTTGGAACGGTTGAAGCCGTAAAGACAGTATCCGATCTTTTTCTGCCGCTTGCCGGTGAGGTATTGGAGATCAATCCGAAGCTGGAGACCAATCCTGAACTTGTAAATTCTGATCCTTACGGAGATGGCTGGATGATTAAAATGAAGATCGGGAATTTGTCAGATGCGCAAGGACTGTTAAAAGCTGAGTCATATGCTTCCTTAATAGGTTTATAATAAACATGAAAACTGTAAAGATAAAGAAGACGGCATTCAATGCCATACATCATATTCTGGGTGGAAAAATGGTTGAATTTGCAGGCTATGAAATGCCTGTACAATATAAAGGAGTCAACTATGAACATGAAACCGTAAGAAATGGTGTAGGGGTATTCGATGTTTCTCATATGGGAGAAATATCAATAAAAGGAAAAGGAGCCTTGTCATTGATTCAGAAAATAACATCCAACGATGCATCAAAGCTGGCTCCGGGGAAAGTACAGTATAGCTGTATGCCTAATGATACCGGCGGAATCATTGATGATCTTTTAATCTATATGATCGCTCAGGGCGATTATTTATTGGTTGTTAATGCTTCAAATATAGAAAAAGACCTGAGCTGGATTCTTTCGCACAATTCCTTTGAGGCGGAAGTAACCAATATTTCAGATTCTATTTCGTTATTAGCAGTTCAGGGCCCCAAAGCAGAACAGGTCCTACAAAAATTGACGGACATCAGGTTAAAAGACCTGGAATACTATACTTTCACCATAGGCGAACTGGCTCGTATTCCTAATGTCCTGATATCCGCAACAGGATATACAGGAGCGGGAGGGTTTGAAATATATATAGAGAACAAATATGCAGGTCATCTATGGGAGGCCCTTTTTGAAGCCGGAAAAGAGGAAGGAATAGAACCTATCGGTCTGGGAGCGAGAGACACATTGCGTTTAGAAATGGGATATTGCCTGTACGGAAATGATATTGATGACTTTACTTCTCCTTTGGAAGCGGGGCTGGGCTGGATTACAAAATTTAATAAAGACTTTGTTCATAGCGGATTCCTGAAAATTCAAAAAGAAAAAGGAATCACTAAAAAGCTTGTTGGCTTTGAAATGGAGGATAAGGGAATTCCCCGTCACGGTTATGAAATCTGGAATGGGAATAATGAGATTATAGGAACTGTGACCTCCGGTACCATGTCACCTACATTAAAGAAAGCAATAGGTATGGGATATGTACCCATTGAAAATTCTGCTGTTGGAAATGAGATTTTTATTAATATCAGGAATAAGCCTGTAAAAGCAATGATTGTTAACCTTCCTTTTGTAAAAAAATAAGATCAATAGTATATGCTTATTCCCGGAAATCTTTTTTACACCAAAAACCATGTATGGCTGAGGAAAATCGGTCTGTATGATTTCTGTTTGGGCATCACTGATTTTGCCCAGAAAGAAATAGGAGAAATAGGGTTGATTGAATTTAATTCGGAAGGGGAAATTATTGAGAAAACGGGATCATTAGGAGTTGTTTACGGCATTAATGACACTTTTCCTCTTATTGCCCCTTGTCAGTGTAAAATTATAGAAGTAAATTCAATCTTGAATAAAAAACCTTCACATATCAATACTGACCCCTATAATTATTGGTTTTTATTGATTTCAGCTGATATCCATGAACATGAATTTTTAACCCATGAGGAATATAAACAATTGATCAGATGATTTTTGACAAGCTTAAATCAAATGCGGACGTTGATGACAATGCCTTTAATGATTTATACCCTAAACATATAAGAGCATTGTCGGGACGCCATTGGACTCCTGTTGCCATTGCAAGGATGGCTGCCCGGTATTTGGTAGATAATGGAGATAAAAAGGTCCTGGATATAGGATCAGGAGCAGGAAAGTTCTGCCTGGTTGGTGCAGCCTCTACAAAAGGCGTATTCTATGGTGTTGAACAAAGAGCTTCCCTTACCAGGATCTCAAAAAAGATAGCGGACAAATATAAAATTTCCAATGTGGAATTTATACATTCAAATATCAATGAAATTTCTTTTTTAGATTATGAGGCATTTTATTTTTTCAATTCTTTTTATGAAAATATAGATACCTCATGCTCAATTGATGATACCGTTCTTCCGGACAAAGATTTATACTATGATTACTCGGATTATGTAAAAGAGCAGCTTAACAAAACACCGGTAGGAACCCGTTTGGTTACTTATTGGAGTAAATGGGATGAAATCCCGGACAGTTTCGATCTGACGGATACAGCCTGTAACAAATTATTGAATTTTTGGGAAAAAATGTCCTGAACAGATAAAGATAATAACAGGGCAGACAATTAAAAGTAGCCTGAATATAAAAAACAAGCCTCCCTGAAATATAAATGCATTGATGGGAAGTCAAACCATGTGAACATAAAATAATATTGAGAAATATTATTGGTCAACAGAATACATAGGTCTGAATATTATGTATATTTTTTTTTAGTATTACTACAAGCTTTTTTGTAGTAATACTTTTTTATATAACCGTTTTTATTATCCGGATTTCAGAGGAGCTGGCTTTGATTGACGATGACCAGCGTCCTGCTATGGATATCAAATTTTCAATAAAACAATAATATAACCATTTGGTAATGGATATGCATGTATTCTTTCTTTTGTGGAGGGCAAGCAGTAAAATGAGTAGGTGTATCTGTGTTACAAGACGGGACAGGATCTATTCCTCTTTCCGGCAGAGGTCCGGCGAACCAATATAAATAAATAATTCTTGCAAAATAAGAATACTTTTTTTATCGAATTATTTCTATATAATCAGTATGTTTTTAATCTTGAAAAGATTGTACCTTTGAAACCTAAAAATATGTGAAAAAAATGATGAAAAACACTCTTTATTATAAAAAATATGCTGAAAAAAGTACAGGTCTTAATGAAAAGCATAGATAAAGTTAAAAAACTTTAAAAGAATACTATTCATAAATTTTAATAATTCAATTTCCTAAAATAAAACAGATGAAAAAAAGAATGAAGATTATAATGCTGGTATTAGGGGTCATATGTTCTTTTGTTAACCCGACACGTGCACAAATAGGGATAGGTACGGCAAATCCACAAGGAGCTTTCCATGTAGATGGTGCTAAAGATAATCCAGCTACCGGGGCTCCGGCAGGAGCACAAGCAGCCAATGACGTTATTGTTAGTAAAACCACAGGCTTTATTGGAGCTGGGGTGCTTACTCCCAAGGTAAAACTTGATATGAGGTCTGCAGGTCCCGAAAATGCTTTAGGCTTGAGTACTACCACTATGAGTGCCGCTGATGCTGGTGCTGGTGCTGTGCGATATGATATGGTAAATGTGCCCGTGGGACCTAAGATTGAAGTATCAGATGGGTCGGTTTGGCACAAAGCATATATCGCTCCTCAAAAAGCAGTCGTTGTGGCACGTAAAATAAGCAGCCAGTCAATAACACAGGGCACAGCTACCAATATCAATAACTGGAATATAGTGCGTGATATGAGCAATAGTTTTGATGCTTTGCAGGGTGTTTTTACCGCTCCCAGAGATGGTACCTATACATTTCTGCTGACCTTTAACTTTAATGGAGCTGTGATCAATGATGGTTCCAGAGTAGAATCACAGTTTTATAATATCACCAGCAATACAGTCCTGGCCACTGTTTATAAAACTTTCGGGCAATCTATGACCGGTACTCCTGATGATGCAAATGCTACCCGATCTACTCAGGCCGGAGGGTCAAGTACCGTGACACTTACTTTAACTGCTGGTACAAAAGTGGTGACAAGGCTTTGGCACAACCTTATATCGAGTGGCTCAGTGGCACTCAGAGTAACCACTAACTCCACAGATCCCACAAATCCCGATGATGGATTTAATAATTTAACCATTATAGAACATTAAAAAATAGATTATTATGAAAATGAAAATTAGTTTCGCTTACCAATTACTTGCTTGTATTCTATTTTTTTCTTCAGGTCAGATAACTGCCCAGGTAGGGTTTTTTACCGATAAACCTGCACATCCTTTACAAATCGATGCTAAAAAAGATAATGGTGCAACCCCTGACGCTCCAAAATTGTCAAATGATGTGGTTGTAAATACATCAGGTAATCTGGGAATTGGGGTTCCAAATCCTATAACCAAAGTAGATCTTCGTTCACCGGATAATAAAGGACTTATTGGACTGGGTACCAGTACACAAACGCCAGGAGATGCCGGCGCAGGTGCCATACGCTATAATACAGGTGGTTTTTTAGAATATTCTGATGGCGAACAATGGATCGCTTTACCTCTCACACCTCCCACCAAGGCACTTGTGAACGCCAATAAAAGTACAGCTCAAAGTATTGGAAACAATTCTACGATCTATGTATCAGGCTGGAACGAAACGGTAGACCTTGGAGCAGGTCCAAATGGTGACTTTAATCCTTCTACAGGTATTTTTACAGCTCCCCGTGATGGATTTTACCTGGTATCTTTCAGCATTACCCTGGCTAATGGTAATATTCCTAAAAATACCTTTATAGAAACATCAATAGAAAGCGACCGGAATATTGAGAATATTCAGACATATAAAACAGTCAATTCTTACCCTGCATTTCAGGCCGGTGCAGTCAGTAACTTTATCAGTGGAAACTGCAATGCGATATTTAATCTTAAAGCAGGCAATACGATTAAATTTGGTGTTAAACATAATATAGGCTCTGCAAGAAATACCTTAAATGACGGGAAATTAAATAATTTGAGTATTAGCGAGTTATAAAAAATTAAAATGATGATACAACAGAATAATAAAATAAAGAATATAGTAAGCGCTTTTGTACCTCTGCTTTTTTGGGCAACCCAGGCTAATGCTCAGATAGGACTGGGAGTAGGAGACCCTGTAAACCCTGTTGAAATTAGAACAGATGCAGGTAAGGTCATAGTAGATAATACAGGTAAGGTAGGAGTATTGGTTGCCAGTCCGAAAGTGGCTATAGATTTACGCAGCGGGACCAATGGTTCAGTTGCTTTGGGAAATACGGATAAAACAGCTGTACAGGCTGGTGCCGGAGCTTTACGCTATGTCCCAAGCCCTGCCATTGGAGTAAAAGGATATTTGGAATTTTCTGACGGGACCGATTGGGTTAGCTTTTTTCCAAAGGGTAAACCCCGTATTGTGGTTATGGCCAGTAAGATTACTCAGGATACCTACGTATTTGAGAGTGGAATCCCTTCAGAGATAGGAACTAAATCCGGTATTGTGCAGCGTAGATCGTCTTATCTGACCAATTGGCAAGAAAAACTGGACTCCGATTCAGGGGTTCCTACCAATAATTTTGATCCGGCTACGGGTGAGTTTATTGCCCCTAGAACCGGAGTATATTTTGCAACCTTTACTTTTGCATTACAGTCCAGCCAGGTAAATACCGGCGGAAATAACCAGACAGAAGCTATCTGGGAAGTCAGAAACCCTGCCGGTAATATTACCCAAAGGGTAAAAACAAATAACGGATATGCTTCTGATACAGGAGGAAGCCCCAATGCTGTACCTGTAGGCTCGGCCTGTACCGTAAGTGTTTATTTGAACAAAGGAGATAAATTAAGACCATTTACCTGGATTACAGTAGCATTTGATGGTACTACCAGTCAATTTGACACTTCAGGAAGCGGAGTTTATAATTCTCTTACTATTGTAGAGCAGTAGATCTTTACAGTGATAATACTTTATACTTTAATTATAGGGTAATCAAAAAAGAATGTAAATACTCTGTTTTCATGATTTACCTATGCTAAATTTGTACGCAAATGTTTTAACATATTGGTCCTGGGGATAGGTCTCAGCATCATTAGAATCAAAAAGCCCTGGACAGGGGCTTTTTTTATGGGAAAACAAAGCAGGTCAGATGTCAAAAGGGATATATTACCAATATTGCTTATCCGGGCAATATAAAAGTCAAATATCTTATAAGCTTAAGCTGTACCGGCTCCTGAAAACAAGTTTGCAGCAATAGCATTGTCATTTCATTTACCTGATCATGATTTTATTTAAAATATTCTGGTATAGCTTAATTATAGACTCCCTTGATTAATTAAGGTCATAATTGGAAATGACCAGACTTAAAATAAAGTGAACATAGTCCTGGTCAACATCTTTTCTGTTGATCAGTTTGTTTTTATATTCATAAGAACCCAGCTTTTTTGATAATTCCTGATAGGTGTCAAATTGATCTCCTTTTACTTTTACCCTCATATTGCCATCTCTTCTCTGAATAATCTCATTGTCTAAAGTTCTTACTTTAAATAAGACTTCACATAATATGGGACGGGCTTTCATTGATCCAATATATCTTTCAATGATGTTAATTTTAAATGAATCAAATATGATGTTGTTAAAAACAATTTTAGAATTAGGCTCCTGAGTATTGAGCTCAAGCTTGTAGTTCATTAATTTAAATTTTGGTAAAGATAGGTTTAATTATTTCAAATTATGGTACCACTTTAATAGATCGTTACCATAATAATGATTGATTTTTATTCAGCTTATTGAAAATCAGTGTTTTGTTGTTTTTGAATTTTTGAACAGAGCTATAGCAATCTTTGGGCTTATAGTGATGTCAAGGTGAAGAGGATCTGTGATTTCGATCTGAAAGAAATTGCAGGTCTTATACTCCCCTGAAAGTAAATATCACCATTATATCCGAGGAAATAAAACAGCATCATTAGAAATTCTATGATGCTGCTCTGTAGTGTTTTTACCTTAATCACTTATTGTTCGAACCAACTGTCTTAAATTAAGGGCGCATAACGCAATTGAAATTGTTTAGTTTTCAATCCACATGCTGTTTTATTTATGTAGATGGTATTAGTTTGTGCAAATATATAAAATAAGACACTATACGGTGTCTAAAATAATGGATTTTTTTTAATAAATATGCAATTATCTGGTTATCAGTTTATTTAATTTTATCCGGAGAACAAAAACATATAAAGAATTTCTCCGGTTGAGCAGTAAATTATAAAAACAGCATCATAGAATTTCTAATGATGCTGCCTGGAGTTGTGTTATACCTTAACTGCTTAATGCTTATATTGGTTTATATCCAAGGAGCATCATGCAACCAGAATTGTTTTCAATTTTTCAACTCGGTTAGTGCTTAAATATATAGAATGGTTTTTAGTTTGTACAAATATACAAAATAAGACACTGTAAAGTGTCTAAAATTATAAAAAAAATTCATAAACTTGTAGCATTGAATGTTTAGTCATGGAAAGAAAATCAGCAGCAGGTAGTATCCGTAATAAGGAACGTAGTAAAAAGAAATTCTTGGACGCAGTTGGAAAAATTCTGAAAACAAAGGGATATGCAGGGTTAAAGGTAAATGATATCGCTGCTGTGGCCGGAGTAGATAAAAAAATGATCTATACCTATTTTGGCGGAATGGATGGTCTTATAGACGAATACATCCGCTCACAGGATTACTGGAGTAAAGTGACAGACGATAAAATTGACCGGATAATACCGGAAATCAATGACGGAGGAAAACTATTTATCGAAGAAATGCTACTGTCACAATTTGATTATGTTTACAAAAACAAGGAAGCTCAGAAACTGTTACTCTGGAGTGTTTCTGAATCTCGGAAGTCATTAAGAAAGCTCATCGATACACAGGAAGAGAACGGAGAACATATTTTTAAATATATTTTCCAGCCTCATTTCAAGGAAAAGTTAGATGATTTTCGGGCGATAATGGCCATTATGGTTTCAGGACTTTATTACCTGAATATGTACGCTTCCATGAATGGCAGCATTTTTTGTGGCCTGGACATGAATTCCCCCGAAGGGCGTGCCAGAGTAAAAAAAGCAGTATCCTTTTTAGTAGAGCAGAGCTATGAGGATCTCTAAATTATTTTTTCCACCATATATTTATTTTAAACCCCAGAAATATTCTCTGTCTGCGAAAAGAATATCTGTACATAAAAACAGCATCATTAGATTTCTAATGGTGCTGTTGGCTTTAGTGTTTTTACCTTAGTGTCCGAAATATTTTTTTAATTCTTTCAACCCTGATAGCGCTTAAAATATATAGAATGGTTTTTAGTTTGTACAAATATACAAAATAAGACACTAAATAGTGTCTAAAATTTTAAAAAATTTCATAACTTGTGCTGGTGAATGTTTAATCATGGAAAGAAAATCAGTAGCAGGCAATATCCGTAATAAGGAACGCAGTAAAAAGAAATTCTTGGACGCAGTTGGAAAAATCCTCAAAACAAAAGGGTATGCGGCATTAAAGATAAATGATATTGCTGCTACAGCCGGAGTGGACAAGAAAATGATTTACACTTATTTTGGCGGAATGGATGGTCTTATAGACGAATACATCCGCTCACAGGATTATTGGAGCAAAGCGACAGAAGATAAAATTGACAAAATAATACAGGATATCAATGATGGAGGAAAATTATTTGTGAAAGAAATGTTACTGTCACAATTTGACTACGTTCATAAGAACAAGGAAGCTCAAAAGCTGTTGCTGTGGCGCTTGTCTGAACCTCGAAAGTCATTAAGAAAGCTGACCGATACCCAGGAAGAAAATGGAGAATATATTTTTAAATTGCTGATGGATTCTTATTTCGGAGAACGCTCGCAGGATTTTCGGGCAATAATGGCCATTATGGTTTCAGGACTTTATTACCTGAACATGTATGCTTCCATGAATGGTAGCGTTTTTTGTGGACTGGATATGAATTCTCCTGAAGGACGTGACAAAGTTAAAAGAGCAATATCCTTTTTAGTAGATCAAAGCTATGAGAATCTTTAATATTCCGTAAGATTTAATAAACCAATTTCAGATTAATAAAAAGAGGCTGTCTCAAAAGCGTCATTCTGAATGAAATGCAATGTAATGAAGAATCTCATTGATGGTCAGTTGTTTGAGATTCTTCCTTCGTCAGAATGACAAAAGCCGAATTATTTGACTTTTGAGACAGCCTCTTCATTTTGTATCTTTGATAGATCTTTATTCCTTATGATAAGGACAGCCGGAAGACGGGTTAACCGTACCACCGGTAACAATTTCCGGCTGTGTATTAAAAAATTGTTCCTCTATTACTTTTCTCTGATCTTCAGGAATATCTTCCAGTTTACGAAGCGTATTGGTCTGAATATGAGGCCAGCTTGTAGTACCTCCGTCATTTCCGAAATCAAATTCAAAGAATACGATCTGCTCGTACTGCAGCTGAAGGATTTCTTTTCCGTTTTCAATGACCGTTTCGATCCACATTTGCATATCCACCTCTACGGTCGGAACAAAGCGGTTCACAAAAGGAACATTTAAAATTCCTCCCTGTGCACCGGTCTTCATTTTAGATGACATCTTGACGTGGACATAGTTGCTGACTTCCTGACCTCTTAACGTATCCCGGAGCCTTAGATCAGGCCGTACAGAATAAGGATACAGATCGTCAGCCAGTATTCGCTGGGTATAGATCTTATTCGAACCCGGATCATTCTTGTCGGTGAGTGTTTCGTGTACCCAATCCGGTGCAGGCTGGTCAAGATCGATGATATTGTCGGGCGTTACCCCGGCACCACCCATAGTACGTGAAATGGAAAGGTGATCAGGCTCCCATGCATCCTCACCATAAGGGAATTCAGGAGAACCATTAACCAAATAGCTGCCACCCTGAGGAGCAATATCTCCTAATAAAGTAATGGTACTGCCATGGGGAATAACGCCGCTTCGGGAAATAGAGTAGTCAGGAATAAAATAAGGACCATCGATCCCTGTACCGGGCTTTAATTCCTGAGCCGGAATGATCTCGTAATAGGGCTGTCCAGGCTGCAATTCGCTTTGGAGAATATACTTTTTTTCCTGTCCGTCCGGTGATACCCTTACAAGAGGCTCATCCCTGTATTCTCCGGTATACCCGTAATTTTCATAGTCCTCTGTTGAAAAAGCATGAATTCCACGGTCTTTTTCAATTGATTCTTTAGTGGCCGCATGATTGTAAACATCGCTAAGCCACAGGTACATTCCATTCTCTTCATGAATAGGAGTATACTTTAAAGTATCCTGACCTTCTACCGTATTAACGCTTTTAATGGTTTGTTCATACTTAACGGCTCCGCAAAATAATTCACTTGCCCCCCCACGGTTACGAACTCCGCCGGGAACCAGAGAAAAAGTTAGCTTTTCAATATATTCCTCACAGTCGAAACTGAATTTTCCGGGGATTGTTCCCGGATTGGTGCCTGGTGAAGGCATGATCGTAGTGTGTATTCCACTTGCTAATGATGGCTGGGTAACGTTTTTATTGTAATTGACATTATAGCTCACCCAGGTGCCATCCAGAGCGGCTAAAATACCATAATCTACATTATTTCCTATCTCGTCCAGGTTTTCTTCTTTAAATGGTCTCACAGGATCGTCAATAAGAAGCTTTGAATATCCTTCCATCAATTGTGCCAGAGTATTCTGACTCTCACCTGTACTCTTGCGGAATAACTGACTTCCCGCCTCAAGATTTTCTTTTTTACGTTTAAGCATGATATATCGTTTTTATGGTTATAAACTGGTGTATTCGAAAGTGGGACCGGCATTGTTCTGAGAATCCAATGGCTGCTTCAGCAGGCCTACCGCCTGTTCTTTCAGGGCGTACATGTACATGATTGATTTTTCCAGCTCCCTTTGATTACCTTCCACCGCGCTCTGAATGGCATCGAGTAATCTCCTGTATGTTTTATTGAACTCAAGCCCTTGTTCGTATAGCGCTCTGTTGCCGGTATAGTCGCTTAGCCTGGGGTTTGCTTTCATAGGATAGGCTGCGCTCCAGTCCACAGGAAGAGGTTTTCCTGTGGGTGGGGTGGTTACAGGCATCATTCCGTCTTCGTCTGTAAAAGGTCTGTAGTCTCCTCCTACATAGAAATGCTCATGAAAAATTTCCTTAAACCTGAAATAATGGGCCAGCTCCACACCCTCTTCAAACTGGGAAGGATCAACATCAAAAATTGAATCGTCAGCACCTTCTCCCTGTCCTTTGATTTCCTGGAATACCGCAATTACTCCATCCAAAGCTTCCACAGAATGTAATTTTCCACCGCTTCCGTAGTATTGCTCAGGACGGATCTGTTTTGAAGGATCTCCTGTGAAGATTCCTCCTGTATTTAATTCCCCGAAACTCTGAGGAAGCCTTCCATGTTTTTGATAATAAGCAATGATCTGGAAAACAACAATATAAAAGAAAAGCACATCGTAATATTCACCGATGGTATGCACATTTTCCATGATGAAGCCTTTCATATTCTCAAGGGTCCAGAAATTATTTTCCTGTATTGCTGCTCTTTGGGTAAATGATACTGACGGCTCTGTTTCATGGTCATATTTCGGAGCTTTTACCAGTGGCTTGCTCGGACTTTCTATGGCAATAAATGTTGCGATACTGTTAGTGGAAAATGTTTCCAGCCCTACATAAAAATCAACATTCATCGGTAATTTCATCGGATAGGTAGGGTAGTTCTGCGGTTTATTGACGGAAGGCTGGATATTGATCGCATTCAGGACATTACATACCATAATCAGATGGAGCATTTCTTCTACGGCAACACTTCTGATGATTTGTGATGCCAATGCATTGGTCCCGTCTTTAATGGAATACAGCGCAGTAAGATAAGGCGGAATTGTAGAGTGCTCAATAAGAATAGCTGTTTGCAAAAGGTCCTGTAAAACCGGACGGTAATCCATGTCAATCAGTCCTTTTTTCACCTGATCTGATATTTCCGGAACCGCTGATCCGAATTGTGAACTTAAATATTGATCAAAAGCTTCAATTTGGTCATTCAGCAGGAGGTTAGTCAATGTTTTGCTGTGGTGCTTCAGGCCTTCTATCCAGTCATCTTTACTGATGGCTGAATCGAATAATAGCGATGGTAATGAAACAGCATCCGCAACAATGGCGCTTCTGCCTGAAGCTCTTATCCCTTTTGAGAGGGGGGAAGTCTGTAGGGTTTCTTTTGGTTCTGTTTTATTGATAAGTCTTTGTCTCATGTTTTCAGTTTTTAAATTGATTTTCCAGGTCATATAAGATAGATTCTACTGAACGGATTGTAAATGCAGATAAGGTAAGGGTAGGATTTGATGTTCCCAGTGTGGTCATGTTTCCGGCTCCTACGATATAAAGATTCGGATGATCCCAGGATTTACAATAGCTGTTGGTTACAGAATCCTCCGGTGAAGCGCCCATTCTGTGGGTTCCTACTATATGGCCCGCTCCGTTGTAAGAATACCTTACATTATTGTAGACCACAGTATTGTTATCTGTTGCATTATAGGTTGTGAAATCCTGGATACCCAGTCTTTCAAACATCTGATCTGAAGCCAGTTTTGCCTGTTCCATCGCTTTTTTCTCATAATCTGTGAGTTCATAATGGATAACCGGTCGGGGGATGCCCAATGCATCGGTATACTGATCATTAATGGTAACCCTGTTGTCAGGATGAGGCAGCTGCTCGATCTCAAAATGGAATAAAACCTGTCTCGAAAGCCTGTAAGTCAGGGCTTCCTTCAATTCTGCTCCGAAAAGGCCATCAGCCAGAAATTCTGCAAGGTCAGATCCCGGAGAAAATGCCGGCCAGCCCCATCCCCAATTGTCAAGCGGTGAAATCCATGCTGAGAATTCACCCCTGAAGTTTCCGTCACGGAAAGATGAAATATTGGTGGTGGAACCGGGACCTCTGTACGGATAAACCGGTTCAGGGAATAATCCCCAGGTCAGCATGACCATATGGTCCATAAGGTTTCTTCCTACCTGGTCACTACGGTTGGCAACGGTCTTTTCAACCTTTTTACCGCCTTCTGTAACCGTATATTTTGAATTCAGCAAAATTTTAGGATTTTCAAGAGCATTGGCTGCCAGAATGACGATGGAATCAGAAGTATCGATAACTTCCTCAGTAAAATCCGTTTTCTCCTTTGAAATGTATCTTCTTAAATGAACCTTTGAAATTTTATCCCTGTCCTTCTGATCAATACTTAATCTGTAGACCACACTCTGAGCCTGAACTTCCATATTGGGATTACGGGTAAGATTGTCATTCTCATTAATTTTATATAATGCTTTTTTTAATGTTTTTAAAGCATTGTATTTGGCCTGAACAGGGCAGATAGGGACGCAGGATGCATTGCCTTCACAACGCTCTCCCATATAAGGATTCCAGACTGAGCCAAGAGCTTTATACTCTTCTTTTTCCGAGCGGTCCAGTATCAGTTTATACCCTGACGATATGGCTTCTGCTTTGATGATCTTTGTTTTTCCGTATCTGGGATTCGGAATAGAATTTCTTCCCTGTGGAGAAGGAACCAGAAGTAAAGGAATTTTTTCGAAGTTTAGCTGAACACTTGTTCCTTCAAGACCCTTTATGATCTGGTGATCCATATAGCTTTGGGGAATTTCCTCCATCGGAAAAACGTAATCACCATAATACTGTTCTATACTTTCAGAAATAGGATATTCCTGTTTTGAAACATCTCCTGAAACACCGATTTCAAACTCAGCCATTTCGTAGTAAGGCCTTAAGGTTTCATAATCTATAGGCCAGTTGATAGGTGTTTTTTCCTTAGTCTGAGGATGATCTATATGAATACCGTACTTTTCAGTAAGCTTGAAATCATTAGGAAGCATTCTTGGTGTGGTTCCCAGCCAGTGAAGGGTTGTTCCGCCTCCGACTCTGATGGCATCACTGGCAAACAGCATCGGACCAAACTGTACCAGGTACCCTTTTTTATCAGGGAATGGGGGAGTGATCTGTTCCATATCCAGAACATTCGGTGAAGGAGCTTGCTTTAAGTTAGGATAGGGTGAATTCGGCACTTTGGCTTCCTGCATATAAAAAGTACGTATATATTCATTATAGGCAGTCATTGATGATACAGAATCTAATTCTAAGCCTGCTTCCAGTCCTGCTTCCAGCATTAATACGGATAATTCGCGGATATTGTCACCTTTTCTGACGTCTGCTCGGTGGATCATTTTTCCTTTTTGGGTATCAAATACATGATCGGTCAGAAGTTTGGCGATCAGTGATCCTGCGATCCCCGTTCCTACGATGATCACATCTTTTTTATGGTTTGCCTGGCTCATGGGTTGCTGTTTACAGGTTGAACGCCCCAGGATTTATAGCCAGGCTGCTTGGCGCCCGGCGGGTGCGAATGCATTACATTCCAGACAAGACCTTCCTTGTAAGACAGATCATTGACATAAGCCCCTTCCCACGTTCCCAGGTACCAAACGGTGATAATTTTACCGGCAATATCGTTCAATCCGGGATCTGCCATGATTTCGGAAGCAATAGCATTCCTTAGCTGATCATCAGTGAAAGAATTTTCAAATACATTTTTGGAAACGGTCAGGAAGTCTACAAAAGTGGCGGCCTGTAAGTTTCCCAGAATATGGGTATAATAGGTTTCTGCCAGGCCTGTAGCCTGTAGCTCGCTCACAGAAAACCCGGTAAGCGCTTCTGAGACCGACATAAATACGTCAAAATAATAATCATCGACGTTGAGGATTTTGTTAATAATAGTCATTTCGTGAAATTTGAGGGTTAAAGTATCTTAAGCTCTTAATTGAGAGGAAATAATCATAATGTTGATCTGGCTTAGCCAGGCTTCCGGGATACCATTGAAGAACCCATCCCTTTTTCGGAAATGACAGGTGTTTTTTTAAGCTATCCATTGTATCAGTTTTTGTTTATCCGAAATTAGTCAGATCAGATCAGATAGGATTAAGTATTTCTACGTAATTTTTTGTTTATCTTTTTGTGAATATCTTTGGAAGGCTTTTAAATAAAGGGTTTTTAAACGTATGGTTTTCACTTAATTTAGAATTATTTTAAATAATGAGGAGGTTTAAATAAGAGAGTACAATCCTGATCCTCTCTTCCGGATAATAGAATGGCTAAATTTCAATTATAAAAAGAGAGTTATCACTGATAATTGATAAAATCTTATTTTCTTAACCTAAGTTTGGGATAAGAAATCAAGGTTAAGAGGTTGGAAGCTGGAAGTTAATAGTGCACAAATAATTTCTGACTGTTATGGTAATAACCTGATGAGGTATATCTTAAAATATGAATAATTGGTTTCCATCTGTTTTGCAGACCTCAATAACTTCCTTCTTCCAGCCTCCAGCTTCCTTATTCAGTTTAAAATAAAATGTCTTATCCCGAACTCAGTTTTTTATGCTTTCTCAAAATTGGCTGTTGTAAGTGTGGTATTTAATAAGTTGCAAGATTCATCATTCTTTCCCTAATTTTACTCCAATTAATAATGGCAAGATGATTATATGCGAAGACTTATTATTTTCTCATGGAGCTCAACTGGAAAAATATAATGCGGCAGACTATATTTTTCAGGAAGGAGTAGTGGCCAAATACTACTTTCAGATAAAAACCGGAACGGTAAAGCTGAATACCTTTCTGGAAGATGGAAAAGAGTTTGTACATGGCTTTCCTTTTGAGGGGCATTGTATTGGAGAAAGCTATTTGTTTACAGGACATAATTATGCCGTTAATGCCATTGCAGTGACCAGCTGCGAAATTATAAAGACTCCGAAAAACAGGTTTTTACAAATGCTGCTGGAAAAACCGTCATTGATGCTGGAACTTAATCATTATACTGCTGACAGGTTACACTTCAGGTATTTGATTTCCAGTTTCCTGGCTATTTCTGATCCTATTATAAAGCTTCAGAAACTCTTTGATCACATTAAAAAATACTTTGGATTTGAAGAGATATATTCTTTTCCGATTCCTTATACCAGACAGCAAATAGCAACCCTAACCGGGCTCCGGGTGGAAACGGTGATCAGGTACGTCAAAAAAATGCAGGAACAAAAGCTTGTAAAGCTTGACAGTACAAAGATTTATTATTAATCGTGGAAGAACACTATTTTAAGATTAAAACAGGCTGGCTGGTATTCCGGTAGATTCCTTCAGAAATACTTCTGCTTGCCAGATAATACAGAAAACTGTGTTTACCCGGTAATGCAATGATTAGTTCGGTTTCATTAGAAGCTGCGAAATTCAGAATCCCGTTGATGATATTTTCATCATAAGAATAGTGAATGCTGCTTGGAATTTCAGTTAAATGCTGGTGAATATAGTCTTCCAACTCTCTTTTCTGATCAGCGTCAATATCATTTTTATCACTGGTACTGATGTTTAAAAACAGGAGACGGACATCTTGCTTATGAATAATAGATTTGTGGTGAAACAGCCTTTCCAGTCTTTTAATACCCTTGATGTCACAAGGAATCAATATATTCCTGATGGTGCTGTAACTATAGCTGTTGGGAACAATTAACGTCTTTACAGGACTTGTCCTTGCAATGCTTATGATATGATCAGAAACAAAGCTTTCATTTGGCGAGGTTGGATCATCACTTCCCAGGATGATCAGCTCTACCGACGGCTGATTCTTTAGGAGCTCATTGATGCTTCTGGTAAGCGCCCAATCGCTTAATACTCTTGAAACCTTTATATCCGGCGACTTTTCTGTAATAATATCGCTAAGGTGATCAAATAACGCTTCTGTTCTTTTCAGCAGATTGTTGATGCTTTCTTCATTGGCAAACGAATGGCCTTCTGCAATGTGGAGGTAATCAAACTCAGACTCTCCTGCCGTTTTTAAGAGAATGATCTGTTGGTATTCATACTGCTTTGCCCAATCTGCGGCAGTTTTTACTGCGTTCTCTGTGGTTGATGTAAAATCAACGGGTACAAGGATAGTTCTCATATTGTTTTCATTTTTAAAGCCTGATCATTCCAGATTAGCGGTCATTTTTTTTACTAAAAGAAGCATCTGGCTGATCTCATCTTCCCGGAGGTTGCCTGCTGCTTTTTTGTAAAGATCCAGAGCCCACGGATAAACAGTTTCTATGGTCTGTTTCCCTTTTGGAGTGAGGAAAATCTGTTTGTTTCTCCTATCATCTTTATAAGCTATCCGCTCAACGAGATCCCGTTTTACAAGGCTGTTGATGAGGTAGGTAATGCTCGACTTATCTTTGCTTACTTTATTTCCGATCTCCTGCTGATTAATGCCGTCATTACGTGAAAGCAGTCCCAGAATCTCAATCAGCTCAAAAGAGAGATCAGGATCATAGGCGTTAATGGTAGTCTGAATCTTTTGCCGCAGACGGCTTTTCATTTCCCCCATCGCCAGGCCCAATTCTAAGGCCAGTACTGAAATATTATTTTGTTTTGCAGTCATGTTTTTTATAAAGATAAGCCCTTATGGGCGTAAACGTGTGAAGAGCCTTCTTCTATCAATCTTCATAACAAATATACGCAAAATTAGTTTTAATTAAAACTAATTGGCGGCAAAATAGTATTGATTAGCTTATAAAGGAAAAGCAGAATAAAAATGTTTTTGTTATATTTAAAATACAGAAAGCGGTATAAGCGAGCTTACTCATATTAATATTAAAAAGTACCACCTCAATGCCTGTAATTGCCTTAAAAAGAGTTTACGAACCCCCTTCCCCTAATGACGGATGCCGGATTCTGGTAGACCGCCTCTGGCCCAGAGGACTTTCTAAAGAAAATGCTGCTCTTGATGAATGGGATAAAGAGCTTGCACCATCCACAGAGCTTAGGAAATGGTTTCATCACAACCCCGGACTATGGGAGGATTTTTCACGAAAATATATAAAGGAACTTCATGAGACCAATCTGGGAAAAGACTTTTTGAAGCGTCATAAAGATCAGGAAAAAATAACCCTGTTATATGCCGCAAAAGATGAAGAGCATTGTCATCCGCTCATTTTAAAACA
Organism: Chryseobacterium sp. UF-290; assembly: GCF_058245615.1. Lineage (NCBI taxonomy): Bacteria > Pseudomonadati > Bacteroidota > Flavobacteriia > Flavobacteriales > Weeksellaceae > Chryseobacterium > Chryseobacterium sp. UF-290. The sequence goes on along the minus strand of NZ_JBSICB010000019.1, from coordinate 17,232 downwards.
ATACCTGGAAAGCCTTTAAAAATTCTATTCCAGGAACCATCATAAAAAAGCAGAGATCAATTCCCTGCTTTTTCTTTTTTTACGGCTTGGTTCATAATGAGGATGATCCCGAGCAATAAGCAGGCTATGATAAGGTAGCGCCAGGAAAGCCCTTTTTGTTCCGTCACCGTTCCGCTTACAGAAATGATAAAGCTGGTAACAGAGGTGATCACATACACCAATCCACCCATCAGCCCGCCTGCTGTTCCTGCATTTTTTGGGAAATACAGCATACTTGTCGTGAAGAATGAAGTAAATAAGATCCCGGAACAGATATGGATAAAAAAGGCAAACGGAATCATAATGAAAAGACTTTCTGCAAAATAGCTGGTAATGATCAGGCTTATGATCAGGAATAACTGCAGCATGACAGGCTGTAAAATTCTCGGTTTAAAGTCAAGAGTAAGTCTGCGTTTTCCTATAAACCCACCGATCATCCATGAAAAACCTAAGATCAAAGTACAGTATCCAATGACTACGGGAGTGAAATGGAATGTATTTTCAATGATAAATGGTCCGGTAATATTGAACAGCATTACAATAGAATAGCTTAATCCTAAGATGAAAATACCTAACATGAAGATCCTGTTTTTGAGCATCATCTTATAAAGGCTGATATTTTCCGAAAGGTCAAGCTTCTTTTTCTGAGGCAGGCTCTCACCACTGAAAAACCATTCGAATAAGAACAAAAATCCGGCATAAAAAGCAAGGAAATAAAAATTCGCATGCCAGTTAAAAAGCTTTTCAAGGTAACCTCCAAGAAAAGGAGCCAGAATGGGACCACAGGACCATACAATAGTGAAATAGCTTAAATAATGCTTCACCCTTTCCGAATCATAGATGTCCACAAAAATCGCACGGGTGGCGACTACCAGTACAGAGACAGCGGCCCCCTGAAGGATGCGGAGCAGGCAGATCAGCAGAATGCTGTTGGTCATTGTGATCAGTATACTGCTGATGATCAATGTGAATAACGCTAATAATTTCGGGCGATAGCGGCCGATACTGTCCAGAATTCCGCCTACGAACAGTTGTGAAATTCCATAGCTCAGCAGATAGGACGTTAACGTGATCTGGATATCTTTTTCGGAAACCATCATTTCCTTAGCCATAGAGGGGAACGACGGTAAGTAGATATCGGTGACGAATCCCGAAAGCGGGATAGACACAAAGGCCATAATGGTTATTAATCTGATACGCTGTTCAGATGCTTCTCTCAACATATTCATTCATTTTTTACAATGCAAAAATAAGGTAAGAAATACTGAAATGAATTTTAAAAGACAAAGTAAAAATTACAAAATTCAAATATTTATAAAGAACTTTTAAATTTCAAAGGTGAGGTTTGGGCATGTTTTTTAAAGAAGTTGTTGAAATGGGAGGGCTGTTCAAAGCCTAATGTATATCCTATTTGAGCAATATCCCAATTCGTATATTTCAACAGGTTTTTAGACTCTTCAAACATCCTTTCTTTAATGATTTGTGTTGTCGTAAGATTGGTGACGGATTTCACCGATGAATTTAAGTGGTTGACATGTACATTCAGGTGCTGCGCAAAATCAGCAGGAGTCTTTAATGCGAGTGGATAAGCGGGAGAATCCAGCGGAAACTGCTTGTTGAGAAGCTCATCAAATAATTTATACAGCCGGATATTTGCCGGAAGTTCATTAGGATGAATATCTTCTACACGATTTTCCAGTGCCAGATGCAGCACGGAGGCCAGGTGGCTTTTAATACTGCTGCACCGGAAAGGATACGCAGAATTGTTCAGTTTATACATCTGCTCAAAATACAGCGTAGCCAGCTGTGTCTGCTCTTCTGTCAGAAAGACAACGGGCTTGCTCCATTCTTTAAACAGCGAGGTCTTTTTAAACAGATTGAACTCAGAGTTTCCGTGAAAAAATTCCTGGTTGAAAAGACAGAAATAGCCTTCCTGAAAATCACTTTCACATTCCCAGGAATAGGGAATGCTGGGGGAAGGAAAGAACAGCGCCGGCCGGTCGATATACAGCTGATGGGTACCGTAATGGATCGTGCCTTTTCCAATCATAAAGCTGATCTTATAATAATCACGCCGGTTGTAGGGACTCTTGAAGCTGCAGTATCTCCGCATAGAAATATTGAAATGCGACTTACCCGTTTCAAAATCCTCCGTATCAAACATTTTGATCTGTTCTTTACGGATACGTCTGTAATAATCCTGTATGGTTTCCAGCTGATCGCTCATGGTAGTAAATTATAAAAATCAAAGATACGTAAATATGAGTAATGAATAATAAGCAATGAGTAATAATACTTCTTGCTTTCATTACAGGAGGCGTATTTTATAAGAAATAATCTGCTTCAAGAACTTTGCCTGAAAATTTAACTTTTATTGATCTCCATTTCTAAAATATGTGACGGAAGCTGAAAAGGCCCGGTTCTGGAATCTGCAACTGAAGTAAAACCGGATTCCTTTAAAAACTCCAGAAGCGGATCATGAGCCAGTATATTGATCCATATTACATCTGAGAAGCTTACCGCAGATCTGCTCTTTTTCCATAGTGACTGTCTTACTTCCGGTGAGCTGAACTCGGGAAGAATGACAAAACTGATTTCTGTAGCTCTTTTTCCGTCAGATATTCCGGGATACAGAGAACCGCTTTTTATGATGCTGTATCCTGCAGGCTGTTGATCCGCATAGGTCATGATGAGCTGATTGGAAAGGTTATTCAGGTCGTTGATCATTTTTCTCGGATCGATTTCGTTCCTGATGTATTTTTTGATGTCTTCTTCAGCAACGAAGTCTTTGTGAAGAGCATAAACCGAAGAATCGATGATGGCTATAAGATCAGAAATTCCCTCTTCAGAACCCACTGTAAATTTTGAAATGATATCCATGAGTCTTTTTTATTCAAATTTAGAAGATTAATTCATTGGAAAAGGGCACAGTTTGTTAAAATCTTACAGATACAGATCTTAAAAAGCTGTTTAGACTTTTCCAACGAAAACTACAAAAGCCCAAAAAGATTAGATACTTAAGTTGTTTTAAGTCAAAAGCTTACTGCGCAATAAGTCACTTGAGCTTTATGAAAATCTTTGATTTTCTTCTTATGTGAACTTTTTATACAGTATCATTTTAAACTAACTTAAGTGGACTAAAGTGTTTAGAATAAAAGCTTTCTTATTATTTTTTATTTAATGCTATATTGTATGTTCTTGCTTTTATCAATCTCCAGCTGTGGAATATCATCAATTGTTTTAAAATAAAAACCGTCAATTGTCGCCCTAATTTTACTTTGGTTTTTATGAAATTATAAACGTGAGATTTTCTGTAAAAATTTATTTTATAGAAATTGAGATTGAATGCAAAATGATGCAAAAGCAATTCGAAAGAATTCCTTTCAGGGTGCTCCAGATGAGGGTTGAATCCGGGTTATCCGGTCCTTTTTGGAGGGTAAATATTTCAAAAACGCACTTTTATTGAGGTGAAAGTGAAGATTTTAATCATTTAACCCAAACTTTTTTCGCTCCAGTTAGGCTGGAATCACCATAAAACCTATATTTGCAGCCTAAATTTTTAAATAAATGAAAGAACTAATTGAAAAAATCAACGCAGAATTTGAAGCGTTCACTACTGAGGCGAACCAGCAAGCAGAAAAAGGAAACAAAGCAGCAGGTACAAGAGCTCGTAAAGCAGCTTTAGAGCTTAGCAAACTGTTCAAAGAATTTAGAAAAGTTTCTGTAGAAGAAGCAAAAAAATAATTTGTTCCCGAACCGGTTCTCAGGAGCCGGTTTTTTTTATATCCGGATTGGTGGAGAAATCATGTCACATGCAGACTCTACAAAAAAGATCCGCTTTTTTATTTTCGCCACGAGTGCACTAATATCGGTACATTCATGGCTGAAAATAAAGTTTCCATCTGATCGGAAAATCATCTGTTATATTTTGCTTTTTGACAGACTATCATTGAGTCCTTTTAATAAATCCCTGCAGGTTCGTTTTTTAAACGTTAAAATTTCTTAGTTTTTAAAATACTTTCCCAAAATTAAATTCCAAAAGTTAAATACTATTAAATTATATTAAACCTATACTTTCCTTTGTGGTTCAGCCTATATATTTGTACAGTTAATTCTAAAATTAATGTACTGATACCTATGAAACACTCTTATTTATATTTATTATTGATCCTGTTTTTTGGACTGTTCCATGCACAGCAAATTAAAATAGTTGATTCTGAAAACGGGAATCCCATCTCCAATGCGAGAATTCTTCTCAGTGACCAGATTATTTATACCAATGAAGACGGCCTGGCACCTGTCAGTAAAGATGCCGGCGGGTTCGAAATATCTGCTTCCGGGTATCAGAAAATAAATGTTCCGGATTTTAATCCTTTAATAAAGCTTAATCCCCTCTATAAGGATATTGGTGAGATAAAGATTGTCAACGTTGATGTCCGTAAGATCTTTCAGGATGTAAGCAAGAACTATCAGAAAAGATATTATAATGAGCCGTCTCAGTATGATGTTGTTTACAAGGAAAAAAGCTTTGATAATGACAAGCTGTATTTTCTGGTGATTGCAGAAGCTAAGCTCTGGGCTAAGGATAATAAGTATAACTTTAAAGAAGGATTCCGTAAAGACTATGATGAAATTCTTCAGATGCAGCTGAATACTGTAAAATATCTTAAAAGTATAAAGTCAGACAGCGTATTCACCGGCAAGACCAATGAACTTACTCATGAATATTTGGGGAACTACTTCCTGAACTATGAACTTTACAGAACGCTTCAGCATTTGAACAGAAAGGGAGTAAAATATTCAGGGAGACTGATCTTTGAAGAAGGAGACGAACAGCTGATTACCTTTAAGATTAATTCTGTAAGTGGAATTCAGATGAAAGGAGAATTTAAATATAATACAAAGGACAAAGCCATCACTTATTTTGAAACCCACTATTTCCAGACCGATTATCCGGTAATGAAAAAGAAGATGACCGATGGAAGGGAATTCGATTACAAGCTTGGTGATGCTTCTCTTATCTTTGATTTCTATAAGAAGAACGGTTCCTATGTTCCTGCAATGACAAGGCTTGAAGGAGATAAATTTACCGCTTTTTATAACGATGAGACCCATGTGAAAAAGTTCAGCCGTGAGATCATCTACAATACATTTGCCCAAGCGGATAAGAAAGGCCTAAATCCAAGGGTAGACTTCAATATCAGCATCTGGAATAATGTGGCAGTGAAAGAAGAAAAAGCGGGAACAACATTGCTTTCCGAAGAGGAAAAAGCTTTTGTCAATGGAAAATGATTTTTTATTGAATCTGGAAATGATATTTTAGACCGTTACTGTAACGGTCTTTTTCATGAATTTAAATGATGAAGTATTCAACTTTTTTATTCGTGGTGCATTAGCGGTCAAACAATTTTGCTTAAATAAAGTCTCGCAGATCAGTTGGATCAGGCGGATTTTTCTGATAGTGTAAACATAAATATCTTTTATTCTATGTTTTTTATGTGAGTTTATCAATGCCGTAGTTGTCATCTTGTATAATATTTTTATTCTATAAAACTGATGTGAAAGAACATTCCGCAGATTTAGAAAATCTTTTAAGATCGGCTCATCTCAAAGTGCAGTTGTAATTTAATTAAATACATGAGAAAAATGTTCACAATATTGTTGTACAGGAACTTTTTTGCTTTCATTACTTCATCATCTCCTTAAATTCCTTTATCTTTAAACCAATCAATATATATTATGAGGATAAATAGATTTTTTGCAATGCCAGCCCTCATGCTGGCTGCTCAGTTTTCATGGGCTCAGGTAAAAGTAGACCCGAAAGAGAGGCTTGACCCTATCGTAAAAAGTTTTGTAGATGAAGTAAACAGCAATTCCCAGCTTGAAAACATGGCTTATGAGCTGCTGGATGGGATAGGACCCCGTCTTGTGGGAACACCGGAAATGCTGGCAGCCAATGAATGGAGTGCAGGTAAGCTTCGTTCATGGGGAATAGAGGCCAATCTTCAGCAATTTGGAACCTGGAAAGGGTGGCAGAGAGGTACAACCCATGTAGATATGATCTATCCACGTGTGAAATCTTTATCCGCAACACAGCTTGCATGGAGTCCGGCAACAAAAAAGGCTATAGAAGCTGAAGTTGTAATTCTTCCCAAAGCTTCCTCTAAAGCCGAGTTTGATGCATGGCTACCTTCTGCAAAGGGGAAAATTGTGTTGATGGCTCAATACCAAAAAATAGGACGTTCTGATGAGCAGATCAAGGAATTTGCCACACCGGATCTTTATGAAAAGCTTAAAGCGGAAAAGGAGCAGGCGGCAAAAGACTTTACAGCATATGTAAAGAATATCGGTTATGACAACAATACACTTCCGGAAGCTTTAGAAAAAGCAGGAGCGGCAGGAATTGCTATTTCAAACTGGACAGGGATTATGGGAGCCAACCGGATATTTGGGGCAAAAACATCAAAAATCCCGATGATCGATATTGATGTGGAAGACTATGGAATGCTTTACAGGATGGCAGAAAAAGGGGCTAAGCCTAAGATCAAAGTAGATGCTCAATCGAAAATTCTTCCTGAGGCTAAAAGCTTCAATACCATTGGGATGATCAAAGGGAAAGAGAAACCTGATGAGTATGTCATTCTTTCCGCTCACCTTGATTCGTGGGATGGCGCTCAGGGAGCTACAGATAACGGAACAGGAACGCTTACCATGCTTGAAGCGATGAGAATCCTGAAAAAATATTATCCCAACAATAAAAGGACGATCGTAATAGGACTTTGGGGAAGTGAAGAGCAGGGATTGAACGGATCCAGAGGCTTTGTAGCAGATAATCCTCAAATTATAAAAGGAGTACAGGCTGCTTTTAACCAGGATAATGGAACAGGTCGTGTGGTGAATATCAGTGGACAAGGGTTTGTGAAGGCCTATGATTATATCGGAAGATGGCTTGACGGAGTTCCCAAATCGGTAAGAAGCCATATCAAAACCGACTTCCCGGGAATGCCTGGCGGAGGAGGCTCTGACCATGCTTCTTTTGTAGCTGCCGGAGTGCCGGGAATTTCTTTAGGTTCTTTGAACTGGGGATACTTTGGGTATACATGGCATACGACAAAAGATACATATGATAAGATCGTTTTTGATGAAGTGAAAAATAATGTAGTTTTAACAGCTGCATTGGCTTATATGGCATCTGAAGATCCTGAATTGGCCGACAGGGAAAAAAGGGTAATGCCACAGGATGAAAAAGGGGAAACAATGAAATGGCCGGAAGCGAAGGAACCGAAGAGAAGTTCGAAAGAGTATAAATAATTATGAATGGATGCTGGAAGCTGGAAGTTGTTTGAAGTCCGAAGATAGAGAATAGCTTCATCTGATGAACAAATCCGATTCTTTAAGTATCCACAAATTTAAATTATAAATGGAAGGGCTGGTTCAGTAAAGAATCAGCCCTTTTACTTATAACTTCTTTCGAATCACTCCTGCTTTTATAATGCTACGAATGCACAAATGATTTTATTCGTGTACCCGTGGCTAAATCTTAAATATGGAGCTTTATCTCCGAAAACTGCGATGCAGAAGGTTTGTAATCTGTGGTATCCAACTTTCCGAAACCATATGCACAGAAAATAAATGGTAAGCCATTTGATGCTGCAGAATTATAATCGGTCTGGGTGTCACCAATATATACAGAATCTTCTACAGATAAATGATTTCTTTCCATAATAAGCCTTATGTTTTCAGACTTCGGCTTTTGGGTTCGTCCGTGAGATTCAAAATCTATAAACAGATCATTGAACTGATAATATTCTAAAAACGCTTCAATATATCCGTTCTGGCAGTTGCTTACAATGAAAAGATTGTGGTCATGGGTAAGATATCTAAGGGTTTCTTCAACCCCTTCATATAAGATCCCGCCAAGGGTACGCAAAATCTGATTTTCATTTCTTACAATTTCAGAAAGAATTTCCGCAACCTGGTGATCAGAAATACCGGGTATGATATCTTTCAGAATATCTTTTGCCAGAAGCCCCATATATTGATCCATATCTTCCGGCTTTAATTCCTTTTCAATGAATTGGTGCCGGTGTAAAACATCGTTCCAAATTCCTATGATTGTCGCTCTGGGGTCCCATAAGGTTCCGTCTAAATCGAAAATTAAATTTTTATACTTCAAAGTACTGTGTTTATCTCTTAATTTCTATTGGTATCACAAAACTACAGGATCATGCTCAGCTGAATCCTTTTTCTCGCCTCATCCACTTCCGTTACTTTTACCCTTACATGCTGGTGGAGCTTTACCACTTCGTTCACATCAGATACAAATCCTTCTTTCAGCTGTGATATGTGTACCAGTCCGCTTTCTTTGATTCCTAGATCGACGAAACACCCGAAAGCGGTAATATTATTAACGATTCCGGGAAGGATCATTCCTGCTTTTACATCTTTAATGCTTTTTACATTAGGATCGAATTCAAATACCTTGGCTGCTTTTCTTGGATCTAAACCTGGTTTTTCCAGCTCTTTCAGAATATCTTTTACACCTAAGATCCCGATTTCTCCTGTAATATAATTTTCAGGCTTCACCAGAGCGATTTTTTCCTTATTGGCGATCAGCTCATGGGTTTTGATGCCCATATCTTTGGCCATTTTTTCTACGATTCCATAAGCTTCAGGGTGTACGGCAGAATTATCCAGCGGGTTTTTAGCATTGGCTATTCTCACAAAAGCTGCTGCCTGCTGGAAAGCTTTCTCTCCAAGTCTTGGTACTTTTTTCAGCTGCTTCCTGTCTTCAAAAGCGCCGTTTTCAGCCCGGTAATTGACAATATTCTCAGCCATCTTTTCACCAATTCCGGAAACATAGCTCAATAATGATTTACTGGCGGTATTCAGGTTGATGCCCACGGAATTCACACACTTCATCACGGTAGAATCCAGCTCGTTCTTCAATTGGGTCTGATCTACATCATGCTGATATTGCCCTACACCAATGGACTTCGGGTCGATCTTTACCAGCTCGGCCAACGGATCAGAAAGTCTTCTTCCGATCGAAACAGCACCCCGCACAGTCACATCATACGTAGGGAACTCATCTCTTGCAATTTTACTTGCAGAATAAACCGACGCTCCCGCTTCCGACACTACAAAAACCTGCAATGGTTTATCAAAGGCGATCTTTTTAATAAAGAATTCTGTTTCACGGCTCGCGGTTCCGTTTCCGATAGAAATGGCTTCTATATGGTAAGCATTGACCATAGAACGGATCTTTTTCATGGCCATTCCGCTTTCATTCTGTGGAGAGTGGGGATAGATCGTTTCATTATGGAGCAAATCTCCTTTTTCATCTATGCATACTATTTTACATCCGCTTCTGTATCCCGGATCAATGGCTAAGATCCTTTTCTCTCCCAAAGGAGGAGCCAAAAGTAACTGACTTAAGTTTTCGGAAAAGATTTCAATAGCTTTCTGGTCTGCCTTTTCTTTAGCTTCCTGAAGCGCTTCGTTGGATATAGCCGGTTCCAAAAGTCTTTTATAACTGTCCTTTATGGCCAGAGCTATCTGTTCCGAACTTTCATTGTTGGATTTGATGATGGCTTTTTCAATAAAGTCGATCGCTTCTTCCTTGTCAATGCCGACATTCGTTTTCACAAAACCTTCCGCTTCTGCTCTCAGCATAGCAAGAAGCCTGTGGGATGGAGTTCTGCTGAGGTTTTCTTCCCACTCAAAATACTGGGAAAACTTCTGTGCATCTTCTTCCTCTTTTTTAGCTTTCACAACTTTAGACGTTATTACAGCCTTCCGTTGAAAAATACGGCGAAGATTTTTACGGACATACATATTTTCATTGATCCATTCCGCCATAATATCTCTGGCGCCCTGAAGAGCTTCCTCTTCTGACGAAACTTCATTGTTCAGATATTTTGAAGCCAGAAACTGAACATCATCATTCTTCTGGCTCATAATGATTTTAGCTAAAGGCTCCAGTCCCTTTTCTTTAGCTGTGTCAGCCTTGGTTTTCTTACGCTTTTTGAAAGGCAGATACAGGTCTTCCAGCTCCTGAAGATCAAAGCTATCCTCAATTCTTTGTCTAAGCTCAGGCGTCAAAGCCTTCTGTTCTTCTATAGATTTTAAGATAGATTCCTTTCTCTTCACAATCTCTTCAAACTGCCTGCTGATCTTGGCAATCTGCTCGATCTGGGTCTCATCGAGATTTCCGGTTTTATCCTTCCGGTAACGGGAAATAAAAGGGATCGTGCAATCTTCGGCTAATAGTTGTAAGGTATTGTTGATGCTCTTTTCAGGAATATTGAGCTGCTTCTGTATAAATTCTACGGTCGTCATTGTTCTGTTTTCGGATCGCTAAAATAGGGTTTTTAAAAAGAAAAAAGGCGAGTTGCCCCGCCTTAAATGTTTTCACAACGGAATAATCCTTATTGTGAATTGCTTTCGGTACAAATGTAAAAATTATATTTTTATTCAAAATACGGAAAACCGTAATTATTATAAAAATTTAAGATTTAACTTTAGCAGATAATGTTATAGCTTTAAAATAAAGAAATCCTAATAAGTAAAAACTCTTATTAGGATTAAAATGAAAACAATTCACAATAGTTATCAATTATAAAATAACCACTGTATAGAAAAAGCAAAAAACTTCGGGGGATTTTCGTATTAAGTTTGGACCTTAATAATAATTTCTCGTCAGAAATTATCCTTTTCTAAAAACAAAGATATATAATTTTATATAATTGATAACTGAAACACAAATTATTTTTATATTTGTGTGCTATTTTGTTGTAAATTATTGAAAATGAGTGTAAAAAATATTTTAGGATTAGACCTGGGTGTTTCTTCAATCGGCTGGGCTTTGGTTCAGGAAGATTCTAAAAACCCTGAAAATAATAGGATTATAAAATTAGGTGTTCGTGTAAATCCACTAACTGTTGATGAGCAAATTAATTTTGAAAAAGGAAAACCTATTACAACCAATGCCGGACGAACTTTAGCAAGAAGTGCACGAAGAAACCTGCAAAGATTCAAATTACGAAGAGCTCATCTTATTGATGTTTTAAAGAAAGGAAATATTCTGAAAGAAGGAGATTTGCTCACAGAGGTTGGGAAGAATTCCACGTTTCAAACCCAGGAATTACGAGCTAAAGCTGCAAAAGAAAAAATTGAATTGGTTGATTTTGCCAGGGTTTTACTTTTAATCAATAAAAAAAGAGGGTACAAAAGTAGCAGAAAAGCAAAGAACGATGAAGATGGACAAATCATTGACGGAATGTCTGTTGCTAAAAAATTGTATGAAGAAAACCTGACGCCGGGAGAATATTCTTACCGGCTTTTAATACAAGGCAAAAAGCAATTGCCGGATTTTTACCGTTCTGATTTGCAAGCTGAATTTGATAAAGTATGGAATTTTCAAAAGCAGTTTAATCCTGAAATTTTTACAGAAAATCTCTACAAAGAATTACAAGGGAAAAATAAAAATGCAACCTGGGCAATTGTAAAAGAACCGTTTTCTCTTGTTGGAATCAAGCAAACCGGAACTGCGCAGGAAAAGAAAATTGAAAGATATCTTTGGAGAAGTGATGCGGTAAAAAAACAAATGGATTTTGAAAGTCTGGCAATTGTACTTCAGGAAATTAACGGTAATCTTAATAATTCCAGCGGTTATCTTGGAGCAATCAGCGATAGAAGCAAAGATCTCTATTTTAATCATCAAACAGTTGGTGAATATCTTTATGCCCAGCTTCAAAAAAATCCGCATGCCAAATTAAAAAATCAGGTTTTTTACAGACAGGATTACCTGGATGAATTTGAGAAAATATGGGAAACTCAATCCAGATCTCATCCGGAATTAACGGATAAATTAAAGGTTGAAGTCCGGGACATCGTTATTTTTTATCAAAGAAAACTAAAATCTCAAAAGGGGTTAATCAGTATTTGTGAGTTTGAAAACAGGGAAATTGAAATCACAGAAAACGGAAAAATCAAAAAGAAAACTGTTGGTCTGAAGGTTGCTCCAAAGTCATCTCCGTTATTTCAGGAGTTTAAAATCTGGCAAAGATTAAATGATTTAGAATTTAAAAATGTAGAAACTAAGGAAATATTTCCTTTAGAGTTAGAACATAAAGAAATTATCTTCACTAATTTAAATATAAAGGGAAATCTTTCTTCGAAGGAAGTTATTGATTTGCTTGGGTATCCTTCAAAAGAATGGAAATGTAACTTCAAAGAGATTGATGGAAATAAAACCAACGAAAATCTTTATAATGCTTATTTGAGGATTCTGGCCAATGAAGAGGTAGAATTTCCAAAAGAATTTAAACTCAATGCAGATGATGAAATAAAAGTTTCTAAAATCTCCGTTTCTGCCAATAAAATAAAAGAATTTGTAAAGGAAAAATTGGGTGAACTGGGAATTAAAACTTCTGTTTTAGATTTCAATCCTGAGCTTGAAGGAAAGGATTTTGAAATGCAGGAATCTTATCAGCTTTGGCATTTGTTGTATTCTTATGAAGGTGATGATTCTCCGTCCGGAAATGAAAAATTGTATGAACTTTTAGAGAAAAAATTGGGGTTCAGAAAAGAGCATTCTAAAATATTGGCTGATGTTGCTTTTTCTCAGGATTACGGAAGTTTGAGCACCAAAGCGATGCGAAAGATTATTCCTCATCTGAAAGCAGGTTTGCCATTTGCGAAGAAATCAACGGAAAATAATGTTCTTTCTGCAACTGCAATGGCAGGTTATAATCATTCAAAATCATTTACCAAAGAACAATTGGCAAACAGAATTTTGAAAGAGCAGTTAGAAATTTTACCTAAAAATGCACTTAGAAATCCGGTTGTTGAAAAGATTTTGAACCAAATGATCAATCTGGTAAACGAAATCATAAAAGAATATGGAAAACCGGATGAGATCAGAATAGAATTGGCTCGTGAGCTTAAGAAAAATGCTGAGGAAAGAGCAAATATGACGGCTGAAATCAGCAAAGCAACCTTGCTTCATCAGAAATATGCGGAAATTTTGCAGAAAGAATTCGGAATAAAAATACCATCAAGAAATGATATTATTCGATATAAACTGTATCTGGAATTAGAAAAAAATCTGTTCAAAGATTTGTATACAGACACTCAGATTAAGAGAGAAGAACTTTTTACAGATAAATATGATATCGACCATATTATTCCGCAATCCCGGTTCTTTGATGATAGTTTTTCCAATAAAGTTATTGTGCCGAGAGGCGCCAATCTGAAAAAAGGAAACTTTACTTCTTTTGATTATTTGGAAATTGAAGGAAAAGAAAAGTTAGAAAAATTTCTCAATATCATTAAAGAATTATTTGACAAAGGGGCAATTTCTAAAGCTAAATACGAAAAACTTCAGAAAAAAGGAAGCGAAATTGGTGAAGGTTTTATTGAAAGAGATTTACGGGACACACAGTATATTGCCAAAAAAGCCAAAGAAATATTGTTTGGAATTACCAATACCGTGGTTTCTACTTCCGGTAGAATCACCGATAAGTTACGTGAAGATTGGAATTTGGTAAATACGATGAAAGAACTTAACCTTGAAAAGTACAGAACATCAGGTTTAACTGAATTAATTACCAATTCTAAAGGAGAAGAAAAAGAAAGAATCATTGACTGGACCAAGAGAAATGACCATCGTCATCACGCAGTGGATGCTCTTACGGTTGCTTTTACAACACATAACCATATTCAGTATCTCAATTATCTGAATGCCCGGAAAGATGAAAAACACAGGGAACATCAGAATATTTTTGCCATTGAAAATAAGATTACAGAAATCATAGAAAAGAAAAATGGTTCCAGGGAAAGAAAGTTCAAATTACCAATAAAAAATTTCAGAACCGAAGCCAGAAAACATTTGGAAGAGGTTTTGATTTCACATAAAGCAAAAAATAAAGTCGTTACGAAAAATATTAATACAACGAAGAAAAGGAGTGGGGTAGTTTCTAAAGTAGTTTTGACACCGAGAGGACAGCTTCATAAAGAAACCATTTACGGAAGCGCAAAGTTTCTTAAAATCAAAGAAGAAAAAATATCCGGAAAGTTTGATGAGGAAATCATTAATAAAGTTCAGAATGATACATATAGAAAAGCTTTGTTCGGGCGTTTACAAGAATTTGGAGGAGATTCTAAAAAAGCGTTTACAGGGAAAAATTCGTTGGCTAAAAATCCAATTTATCTGGGTGACGATAGAACCGAACAAGTGCCTGAAAGTGTAGCCTTAGCCTGGTATGAAACAGGCTACACCATAAGAAAAGCTGTAAATCCTGATAATTTTAAAGATTATAAAAATTTAGATAAGATTGTTGATGAAGGAGTAAAAAAAATCTTAAAAAAACGTTTAGACGAATTCAATGGAAATGCCAAAGAAGCATTTTCGGATTTAGAAAAAAATCCCATTTGGCTGAATGAATCTAAAGGAATTGCAATAAAAACGGTAACCATAACAGGAATCAATAATGCCGAAACATTGCATTACAAAAAAGACCATTTTGGAAAAGAAATTCTTGATGAAAACGGAAATAAAATACCTGTGGATTTTGTGAGTACGGGAAATAATCATCACGTTGCTATTTATGAAGATGCCAACGGAAACTTACAGGAAAAGGTTGTGAGTTTTTATGAAGCGGTAGAAAGGGTGAATCAGGGACTTTCAATTATTGATAAAGAATATAATTCCGATTCAGGATGGAAGTTTCTTTTCACAATGAAGCAGAATGAGATGTTTTTATTCCCTTCGGAAGATTTTAATCCAAAAGAAATCGATTTGTTTGATGAAAAGAATCTGAGCTTGATTTCTAAGAATTTGTTTAGGGTACAGAAAATTGCCACAAAAGATTATTTCTTTAGACATCATTTGGAAACCAATGTAGAAGATAATGCTAAGCTAAAGGGAATCATCTGGAAAAGAGAAGGTTTAACTGGGATTAGAAATATTTTGAAGATAAGACTCAATCATCTTGGTAAAGTTGTTCAGGTAGGAGAATAGAAATAGTAAATAATAAAATGATTACTAATGATCACCCGTTCCATCTATATTGGCAATCCAGCGTATCTCAGGCTCAAAGACGAGCAGATGAAAATTCTTTGCCCTGAAACAAAATCGGAGAAGGGAAGTATTCCTGTGGAGGATTTGGGATTGCTGATGCTGGATCATTTTCAAATTACAGTTTCGCACCAGCTGATCCAGAAAATGATGGGCAATAATGTAGTGGTAATTAGTTGTGACACCCATCATTTGCCCCATGGAATAATGCTTCCGATGTATGGGCATACTGAACATTCTGATAGAGTGAAAGATCAGCTGGAGGCCAGTGAACCTCTTAAAAAACAACTTTGGAAACAGACTGTAGAATGTAAGATTGAAAATCAGAAAAATGTTTTATTAAGACTGGGGAATTATTACGAACCCATGACGGAATATCAAAAGAATGTAAAAAGCGGTGATATCACCAATATGGAAGGGATTGCAGCGCAGCATTACTGGAAATATCTGATCAGCCTGGATTTTCTTAGAGGGCGTTTTGGAGATTTCCCTAATCAGTTTTTCAATTTCGGGTACTCTGTTTTGCGGAGTATTGTTGCAAGGGCAATTGTTGAAACAGGACTGCTTCCGGTATTGGGAATTTTCCATAAAAATAAATACAATCCCTATTGCCTGGCTGATGATCTGATGGAACCTTACCGTCCGTTTATAGATTTGCTGGTTATGGATTGGTTAACGAAGAATCCAAATTCTGATGAACTGACGAAAGCGTTTAAAGCTCATATGTTGCAGATAGCAACAAAAGATGTGAAAATTGATGGTAAAACCAGACCACTATTGGTAGCAGTAAAAACAACGGCTACTTCGCTTTACAAATGTTATACAGGAGAAAAACGTCTCATTGCTTATCCTGAGTTGATATGAATTCCGAAAGGTTTAATGCTTACAGAATTATGTGGGTTTTAGTATTATACGATTTGCCAACGGAAACCAAAGCTAATATGAAAGATGCGAACCGTTTTCGCAAAGCATTGATTGATGACGGCTTTACTCTCTTTCAGTTTTCTATGTATGTACGTCATTGTCCAAGCCGGGAGAATGCGGAAGTCCATATAAAAAGAGTAAAGTTCATGCTGCCTAAAGCCGGAAAAGTAGCGATTATGTGTATTACAGATAAGCAATTTGGAGACATTGAAATCTTTTTTGCCAGAAATAAAGAAGAGCCACCGCCAACCTTCCAGCAACTTGAATTATTCTAATTTTTAAATCCTAAATAAATAACAAATCCGTTGATTTTCAACGGATTAAATTTTGAGGTTGTGTATAATCACAAAGTTAGTGATTAAATGAAAGCAATTCACAACATATGTATCCGCAAACCATGTTCAAATTTGGTTGTGTATAATCACAAAGTTAGTGATTAAATGAAAGCAATTCACAACGTCGGCGTTAATCACTACATTTCCATGTGTGTTGTGTATAATCACAAAGTTAGTGATTAAATGAAAGCAATTCACAACGTACAAGTTCGTAAATAAAAAGTACAGCGAGTTGTGTATAATCACAAAGTTAGTGATTAAATGAAAGCAATTCACAACCATCCTCATTAATGTTAAATGAATAATTTTGTTGTGTATAATCACAAAGTTAGTGATTAAATGAAAGCAATTCACAACCAATGGACGTCTTTGGCGAAGAAGAAATGAGTTGTGTATAATCACAAAGTTAGTGATTAAATGAAAGCAATTCACAACCGTCAAGCAATTGAGTAACCATTTCAACCTGTTGTGTATAATCACAAAGTTAGTGATTAAATGAAAGCAATTCACAACTCGTTCTATCATCATATTTATTCCATTCGCGTTGTGTATAATCACAAAGTTAGTGATTAAATGAAAGCAATTCACAACGTAAGTATAAAAGTTCCTTTTATTGGCTTCGTTGTGTATAATCACAAAGTTAGTGATTAAATGAAAGCAATTCACAACGATCCTTTATTCCCGCAAAGAGTTAAAGAGGTTGTGTATAATCACAAAGTTAGTGATTAAATGAAAGCAATTCACAACCCAAAGACGGCCTATCAACAAGGTATTAGAGTTGTGTATAATCACAAAGTTAGTGATTAAATGAAAGCAATTCACAACCTTTGGGATAACTGGGAAAACTTCATT
>NZ_JBSICB010000018.1:0-97956 GCF_058245615.1 Chryseobacterium sp. UF-290 | reverse complement strand
TTAATCTTTTAATCTTTTAATCTTTTAATCTTTTAATCTTTTAATCTTTTAATCTTTTAATCTTTTAATCTTTTAATAATTTCCAAATCTATTAATTTCTTAATTCCTTAATTTTAAAAAAATCCCTATCTTTGATCTACACCAAACATTAAAAAGAATTACCTATGAAAAAATTATGGATAGGAACTGTTCTCGGGCTTCTTTTCCTTGGAAGCTGTGCTCAAAACAAAGAAAAAAGAGAAGAGTTTAAAGATGCCCACAATAAAGATTCTTTAAGAAACAGAATGGGCGATTCTGCTGTGGCCAATTCTGAACCGGCTTCAGCCACTCCTGATACTTTACAAATAAAAACTGACAGTACAAAAACCAAATAAAATAGCAAATCCACAGAAATTCTGTGGATTTGCACTTAAAAAAACTTGACTGAAAAAAAACCGGGCAATCAACCCCCGATTATATTGTATGATCCGGATCTATAGAACAGGATATTTTTTGATAAAACAGAAACCGAGATTATTTGATAATAGTAAAATATACTTATCCCTTATCTAAAATTTCACGATTGGATTTATAATGTAATCTTTCATTTTATTATCCATCCCGGAAAGAAGATTTCCTTCAATAAAAGAAAGATATAAGCTGTAGGAGTATAGTAAGCCATATCCAGTAAAACTGCGGCAAAGATATAATAGTAGGCCTCTTGTATAAAACAATAGGTTATCCATTTTCATGAAAATAGTGAGATAGAATTAAAAATATTATCTGTTTTTAATCATTTTCCTGAAAATGAACATTTTTATCTGCCTGATTTCCAGAATCCAGATATTTAATATAAGCCGACGGGGAATAATCAGTGACGGCTTTGAACACTGCAGCAAACTTGCTGTGTGAAGAAAAGCCGCATTCGTCAGCCAGAATGCTGATCTTGTATTGTCTGTACTTTTCGTCATTGATCAGCTTGTCTACAATATAATTGATCCTTAAGCGGTTGATATAGGTTTTAAAGTCGGTACACTTGTGCTGGTTGATCACATACGACAGGTATTTCGTATTGGTATTGAGCTCTCCTGCCAGGAAAGACAAGGACATTCCTTTATTGTTGTAAAGGGCTCCTTTCTCAAACTCTTCAAGAAGTTCGAGCAGCTTTGATTCTGTTTCAGAAGTCATCAGAGAATCGCTCCTTTTCCGGTCCGCCCCACTGTCTTTCCCATCAATTTCTTCTACGGATATATTTGAAAATTCGGAATTTCCAGGTTGTTTTAAAAGCTGAGGCCTGCTACCGATCATCTTCAGCTGCGTCCTTATAATATTTCGGAATTTTGAATGCTGCTTCTTCTGCTTTGTTCTGAAAAAGATTACCAAACCGATCAGGGCTACCAGCAGCAGAATGATGGCTGCGTTCTTGGCCTTATTCATTGATCCATTCTTTTTACTGATCCTGACTCCTGAATGGTCGGTATCTTTCACCGCAAATCCCTGATTGCGGGCAGCAATGCTGTCATATGCCCTTACATATTTTACAGCATACAAAGAAGCTTTAAAATTGTCTCCCGTTCCTTCGTAATAGTCATTGATATTGGAATATACTGCTTTCTTAAGCTTAAGGCTTCGTGAAGTATCGGCAATTTTCTCTGCTTTTTTCAGATAGAGTTCGGCATCCTTCCAGTTCTTCTGCTTCAGGCGGATCCCTCCCAATCCGTTATAGACCAGCCCCAGAGTACAGCTTCCTTTTTTAGCTTTAAGCAATTTCTCCGCTTTTCTGTAATACTGTTCAGAAACAGAATAGTCATTAAGTTTGAAATAAACGTCTCCCAATATCTGATAGGATGCTGCTGCGGTTCTGTTCTCGTTCTTGCTGTCTATTTTTTCAAAATGTTTAAGAGAAAGCTCCACATACCGCACCGCATTGGAATAATTTCCCATTTCCATTTCATAAAAAGCCATTTCCTGATTCAGGAGTCCCACCGCTTCATTGCTCTTTTGGAAATCTGAGATCTGCTTTGATGCTTCCAGCCCTTTTAATATGTATTTTTTTGCCCTTTCATACAACCCTACCTGTCTGTATTGCCTTGCGAGCAATTTGCTGACATCAGCCATCCATTGCGGATCGTTGATCTGGCTGATCACTGAATGGGCATTTTCACTATAGCATATCGCTTTTTTAAGCTCACCTGCATGATGATAAAGTTCTGAAGAGAGCATCAGGCTTCTTATTTTCTCTGATGGTTCCTGTGCAGACATATAAAGAGAATCCGCCGTTCTGATCGCTTTAGGCAGATCTTTATAGGCAGTGATGGAGGAAGTCCTTTCACAGACCTGATCAAAGCTGTTTTCTTTCTGGGAAAATATGGGAATTGCTGTGGCCAGCAAAAACAAAAGTATCAGTAGGTTTTTAGACATAAAAAAACAAATTATTATTTTTATTTTATAATAATTCATCATTATTTTCACTGGTGTCTTTTTGTTTTTTACAAAATTAGTAATATTTTACTTTTAATTAAAATATTCTATTGAAATTTAATCATTTAACCTAAAACACATATTTACATTAATTTTAATAATAGGACTAAAATAATAAATGATTATCTTTCATATAAGTCTATAGCTGTATTAAAAACAACGTTCCTGTACAATTATTTTCAATATGAACGACCTAAATGTCATCATATTTATTACATTTGTATCGTATAAAAAGTTTTTATGAAAAAAATAACCATACTTTCAACACTGTTTATAGGAATCCTTGCCTGGGCGCAGGGAATTAAATTTGAGGATGGCAACTTTGCCTCTATCCTTGCCAAGGCCAAAAAAGAGAACAAACTTATCTTTGTAGATGCATATGCTTCGTGGTGCGGACCATGTAAACTGATGGTAAAAAATATTTTCCCGCTTCAATCGGTAGGAGACTATTACAATTCCCACTTTATCAATGCCAAAATTGATATGGAAAAAGGAGAAGGAATCGATCTGGCTAAAAAATATAATGTAAAGGCCTTCCCTACTTATCTTTTCATTGACGGAAGCGGCGAAGCTGTACACAGAACCCTGGGGTATGTAGAAGAAAAAGACTTTATCCAGTTTGCCAAAGATGCCGAGGACCCTACAAGAAGGCTTACCTCTTTAAAGCAACAGTTTGAAAAAGGAGAAAAAAATCCTGAATTCTTAAAGAACCTTGCCGGACTTACCATTTACAATGATCCCGAATTTGCCGGTAAAGTACTGAACCGCTATTTTGAGCAGAAAGCGACTTTGGATCAGGAAGACATTCAAATGCTTCTTTCAGGAGTTCAGACTACAGAAAGTCCTCTGTACAAGATCTTTCAGGAAAAGAAAGCAGATATCCTGAAATTCTTACCGGAAGACAGGTATGGAAACGTGGATAAAAATATTAAGCTGAATACTGTTGCGAAAAAAGCGTACAATACAGATACAAAAACCTGGAATGACAGTTACTTCATGACTGAAACCCAAAAATTTCTGAGCAAAGAAGAGGCTGACAAGATTTTAAAAAGAATGAAAGCCAACAGAGCTTTAAAGAATAAAGATATTCCTACGTATGAGAAATTGATCATGGAACTGTATCAGGATTATTCTGCGGCAGGTGCTGACGAACTGAACTCCCTTGCATGGAACTTCTTTGAAAATGTGGACAACAAAGCTTCTTTAGAAAAAGCGGTTGTATGGGCACAGGAGTCTGTAAAGAAAGATCAGAACTATGCCAATACGGATACGCTAGCCAATCTTTACAATAAGATCGGTGATAAGAAAAACGCGAAGATGTGGGCTGAAAAGGCTATTGAGCTGGCAAAAAGTAAAGGAGAAGATTTTTCGGATACTGAAAAATTACTGAAAAGCCTTTAACGGGTCATTATATAAAACAAAAACCGCAGAGCATTCTGCGGTTTTTTTATGTTGTATCGTGTGGTAAACCACTCTGTCAAATCTTCGATTTACCCCCTCCGCCTGAGAGGAATTTTCACGTCTTCAACTGTAGTATTGGTGGAAATTTACACTTAAGTAATCTTCTAAGCGATGGCATGATCATTAAGCAACTTACACTCTCAAACATCTTTTGTAAAAAGAGAGCTATTGATTACCAACCATCAATCCACGATTTCGCCTTTTTGCAATTTCGCTTTTTTGCCTTATTAATATTCAAACAAAACGCTTCCCCAGGTAAATCCGCTACCAAAGGCAGAAAGAAGCACCAAATCTCCTTTTTTGATTTTACCCAGCTCAATCGCTTCACTTAATGCAATTGGAATAGACGCGGCTGTTGTATTTCCATATTTTTGGATGTTATTGAAAATTTTATCATCCGGCAATCCGAATTTTTGCTGAACAAACTGAGCAATTCTCAGGTTCGCCTGATGCGGAATAAACATATCCAGATCTTCAACTGTTTTTCCTGCTTTATTCAGAGCTTCCATCATTGTTTCCGGAAATCTTGTTACCGCATGTTTGAATACAAAGTTTCCGTTCATAATCGGGTATACTTCTTTACTGGTAACATTTTCAGGCTCTTTTCTCATTCTATCGCTCCAGCCATATTTAGAGCCCGGAAACTGTGTACATAGTTCATCAGCATATTTCCCTTCAGAATGCATATTTACGGCTAAAATATCACCTGCATTTTCATCTTCTGCTGCGCAAAGTACAACAGCTCCTGCGCCATCTCCAAAAATTACAGAAACGCCTCTTCCTTCATCAGAAAAATCTAATCCGAAAGAATGAACTTCCGCTCCCACTACCAAAATATTTTTATAGGTTCCTGATTTAATAAAAGCATTGGCAACACTCATCGCATATACGAATCCCGAACATTGATTTCTTACGTCCAGAGCTCCGATTGTGTCGCATCCCAACATCTCCTGAAGCAATACTCCGCACCCGGGAAAATAATAATCCGGAGAAAGTGTTGCAAAAACAATATAGTCAATATCTTTAGCCGTTAAGCCGGCTTTTTCAAGGGCCTTTTCTGATGCCTTGAAGCCAAGATAGGCTGTAGTTTCCTGAGAGTCATTTCTATTTTTTCTGTGCCTTCTCTCTTTGATACCTGTCCTTTCCGTAATCCATTCATCATTGGTCGTCATCAGTTGAGCCAAATCATCATTGGTAACAACGTTATCTGGAACATAAAATCCGACGCCCTTTATTGTACTTTTAATCATATAGTTTTTTAATTTTGGCAAAGATAAAACTTATTTAACACATAGTTTTTCAAAATATTAGTATTTTTACTTTATGCCAATTGATACGATATACAGAAGTTCCCAGTGTGAATGGGTAGATGTGGAGGCTCCTACTGCAGAAGACCTGAAATTTCTTCATGAGAGATATGAAATCAACAATCTTCTCCTGGAAGATACCATAGATCCCAATCACCTTCCCAAATATGAAGAGGATGGAAATGTAAAATTCTTCCTGCTCCGTGAAAGCACAGAACTGGAGAGAAAGAACCTCAATACCATCAGCGATATCAGCACCAAAATTGCCGTCTTTCTACTGGATACAACCATTATCACCATCCATAGAATGAAAACCAGAAGCATCTCCGAAACAAAGAAAAAGCTTTTGGGTGCCCAGGAGGATCTTACGCCTCAAAAGATAGCACTGATGATCGCCATACTGATCATGAAAAGTTTTGATGATGAATCCATAAGCCTGATGGAAACCATGGATAATATCGAAAATGAGATTTTCCTTAAAAACACCAACCATACCAGCCAGATCCGAAGGCTGTATAAGCTGAAGCGAAAGTCAGGACTGAATTCCCGGGTATTGGTCATTTCCACGGATGCTATTGATAAGTTTAAGCTCTTAAGCTTACAGGATTCTGAAATTGTGGATTTAAAAGATAAGCATAAGGATGTAGTGGCGGATTTTGATCATTTGAATATACAGATCACCAACCTTATTTCGATGTTCCTGGCTCTTTCTGACCAGAAAGCCAACCAGGTCATGAAGGTTTTGGCCATCTATTCGGTTTATTTCTTACCGATCACCTTTATTGCCGGAGTTTATGGGATGAATTTTGACAATATGCCTGAACTTCATCATAAGTATGGTTATTTTATAACAATGGGGGCTATGGCTACGGTAGTCATCAGTACGTTCATCTATGTGAGGCGTAAACAGTGGTAATTTTATTGTTGGATAAGCGCCAAGGCGTAAGGAATATAAGATAATGTTTTAAGACGCTGAGATTTTGTCAATTGAATGCTGCTGATTTCTGTTACACAGCACTGAGAATAAAAGATTTTCTTGTGCTTTAAACGGTCATAAAAAATGGCGTCTTTACGTTAAGATAAACTGTAAACATATAAATTGCTCCATTTAACGGTCCGCAAATACAATAACACCAGCAAAAACAGATACTATGAAGACCGAAGATCTCAATAAAATTCTGGAGGATGATTCGCTTTCGAAAGAATCTAAGGAGAAACTTGTTGCTCTGCATGAAAATATTTCATCCAAAGAGTTCTCCGACCTTCTGGATCCGCAGGGTAATCAGTATATAGAGTTTGTTCAGGAAGGTGGCGGTGTCTGGGGAAGTGCCCTGGTAGGCTATCTTTATGGTCTGGAAATTTTCGGGATCCGTTTTCTGAAAGTGGCGGGAACCAGTGCAGGCGCTATCAATACCTTACTTATTGCCGCCTGTAAAACCAAAGAAGAAGCTAAAAGTGACCTTATTAAGGATATTCTTTTCAGTTGGAACTTCGCTGATTTTATGGATGGAAAGACCTATGTAAAAACCACCCTTCATGCGATGCTGAATAATAAGGATTTCTTTAAGATCAATGCTTGTATTGCGGCCATCTTATTCATCATTCTGATCAGTATTCCTTTTGTTGTCCCTTCAGAAACTACAATGAGTGCAAAGCTCATGTTTTTAATTCCCCTCATCCCTGCCATTATCCTCTTTTTATGTATCAAAAAACTGTACAATAATTTCAGAAAAGAAAACAGCGGACTCAATCCCGGAAATGCCTTTCAGACCACCATGAAAAATGCACTGGAAGATCTTGGCATCAAAACAGTAGCCAACCTGAATGAAAAGTTCATCCGGAAAAAACATGACCTCAACCTCAACTACCGCTATGGAAACGGTCAGGAATATTATAGGATGGCTCTTCAAAGCATAGAAAACATCAGAGACAAAAACCTAGAGCACATTGATCAGACCCGCTACAAAATATTCTATGAAAGTTCTGTCAATAACGATTATTATAAAAACAACCCGTTCTATCTGCTCCGTTCAGAATATGTAGTCATTACCACTGATATCAACGCCAAAATAAAGGTGGAACTTCCCGGTATGGCCAACCTGTATTGGTCTGAAGAGGAACTGAAACACATCAGTCCGGCAGAATTTGTAAGGGCTTCCATGTCTGTTCCTTTTTTCTTTGAGCCTTTCCAGAAGCTGATCAACAGGGATGATGACTCAGTAAAATATGCCTGGAAATACTGGATGAATACCAAACAGGCAGATATTCATTCTGTAGGAATTTTCATTGATGGTGGCAGTATTTCCAATTTTCCAATTGACCTTTTTCATGCGGAAGAAGTCTTCTATCCCAGAATGCCCCTTTTCGGGGTACAGCTGACCAGCGATTCTGATATTCTTTCTGAAAAGGGAAAAACCAGTGAACAGATTCTCAAAACCCCATTCAGCTACGCCGGAAATATCATCAGCACATTGAAAGGTTTCAATGACAAAACTTTTCTTACCAAGCACACCTTCTACCGTCTCTACAGCATACAGTCTGTCAACTGTGGAACCAGCAGCTGGCTGAATTTCTTTATGAAAAAGGAAGAAAAAGAGGAGCTTTTCAACAGAGGCTTCCAGGCCGCCCTCGATTTCCTGAATCAGTTTGACTGGGAAAAATACAAGTACGAACGGATGATGCTTTCTATGAAGGGCAAAAAAATACTGAAGGAAGAGGATACGCCTACGGTGGGGTAAGGATTTTTAAGTATCAAAAATTAAAATAAATAATAAAATGATTAAACTTATACAACAAGATAAATACTTTTCATTGGATAAAATCGAAAATTATTTGTTAAAAGATTTTTCAGTAATCACAGGAATAAATGGATCAGGAAAGACACAATTATTAACTGCAATAGATCAAGGGGTTTTTAAAATTGATGGAATTAGCCAAGCTGAAATAATATATTATAATTATAATGACTTTAACCTTGTTTACGAAAAAACTTCAGAAAATGAAGTGCTTAAATATAAACACGACAGATTCAAAAACAAAAGCGAAGAATTTTTTAAAAGATTACATCATGAAAGAAATTCTATATTAAACAGTTACAATGTACTGAATAATTCATCATTAGCTTCAAATGATTTTTTTATAAAGGAGGAAATAGTATTAGAATCATTAGATTTAACTGATAAAGAAATTGAAGCTTTTGAGAATTATAGAAAGACAAATAGTCATCTAAATCCCACGAGTTTAGCTTTACATTTTCCAATTTTAGTTAAACACAAAGCTCTCTTAGAAGCCTATCTATTACAAATTCCCAATATAAATATCAGAACATGGCTAATGGAATTAAAAGGAGCCTTCATAAAACATAATATTCTAATTTCTCTAAAAAATATAAATTGGGATTTTATTTTAAATCCAGATTGGGAAGATTCGGAAATAGATAAATACAATTCAATGGCAGAAAGCTTTCTGCCTACTATTGTAGGTTATTATTACTCTCTAGGTTTTAAAGAAAGTTTTGTAAATTTTGTCATTTCGGTTGATTCTAATCATAACTTAAGTCAATTCAAAAAACAAGTAGGACTCATAAAATTGAAAGAATATTTGCTTGAATTATCTAATGACATAAAAATGCATTTTAAAAAAAATATTTCCAAAGAATATATTGACATAGCAATAAAATTAAATGGAGAAGAAAACATGCATGATATTATTCAAGTAGGAGATGGTTTTTTAAATTTACAAGAAATAGCAAGTGAAGAAAAACATTATCAACTTTCTAAATTACAAAATAATTACAATCAACTTATCTCCATCCAAGATCCAAGTATAAAATATTATAATGAAACAGAATTTATAAAGATTCATGGATTATCTCCAATAGATATGTTGAATGCAGTTTTAAATGAATATGACTGTAATGGTTACGAATTTAAAAAAAATGACATTCATATTGATTTAATGTATGGTATTGATAAACAAGAAATTAAAATAATTCTCCATAATAAATCGTTGGGTTACACTACAAATTTAGAAGATCTTTCTTCTGGTGAAAAAACCTTAATTGCATTATCTTTTTATTTATATAAGCTTAAACAAAAAAAAGCCATAACCAGGCTTCTTTTATTGGATGAAATTGACTCTGCTTTACATCCCTCAATGTGTAAGAGGTTATTGGATGTATTATATAATATTTTTCATATAAAAATGGGGATAAATATTATCCTCTCAACTCATTCACCTTCAACGGTTGCTCTTGCTCCTAATGAAAGTATTTTTTTAATGAATAGACATTCTATTTCAAAGATATTAAACGTTTCCAAAGATCGGGCACTAAAAGAATTAACAATTGGAGTTCCATCTTTTAGTGTAAATTATGAAAACAGAAGGCAAGTTTTTGTTGAAAGTGAATATGATGCTAGTTATTATGAAAGTTTATATAATATTTATAATGATAAATTGAATCCTGAAATTTCTTTAAATTTCATATCCTCTGGCAAAACTAAAATTAACGGTAACGGTATTGGTATAGCAAGTTGTGATCAGGTTGTAAGTATAGTTAATATTCTCAGAAAAGCTGGCAATAATTTTAGTTGGGGAATTATTGATTGGGATTTAAAAAATAAATCTTCGGAGTTTATTAGGGTTTTAGGTAATTCTCAAAGATACAGTATTGAAAATTACTTGCTTGATCCTTTACTATTAGCAATTTTACTTTGGAAAGAAAATATTCTAGAAGCAGAACATTTTGGATTTGAAAAGAATGAAGTTTATTTCAATATCTTAAATTTCGATCAATCACAACTTCAACAAATTGTTAATAAGATAATTTCTGACTTACATGTAAATTTAAAAAATGAAAATTCACCTGAGCAGGTTAACTATACATTATGCAATGGAATAACTTTGCAAATACCAATTTGGTATTGTAAAACTCAAGGACATTTATTAGAAGATATTATCATAAAAACTTACCCTCAATTAGAAACTATCAGAAAAAAAGATGAATCAGCTTTAAAAAAGGCTATCATTAATAAAGTAATCTTGAATTTCAAAGGTTTATGTTCTATAGATTTATTAAATACTTTTAAAAGTATTCAAGATGATTAACATTGTCTATTCAGTTATTTCCCGCATTATGATTTTTAGAAAATGAAAGTGGAAAAGAGTATCAACAGAATATAAATACTAAATAAACAATCTAAGAATGAAGCCAATTTACAAATATATTTTTTTCAACGGATTAGCCATGATCTGCCTTTCTATAATCATGTTTTTTCTATCCATAGGAATGTTTACCTCAAGAGGAGACTATTCAACGTTGTTCATTAAAGTAAGTGAACTATCTTTTGTTTTATGGCTTCCTTTTTTAATTATAGGAATATTTTCAGCTCTGTTAGGAATAGGAATCTATTTAACAAAAAAATCCAAATAGATTCCCATTGATTTTTACAGGTGATCCAAAAACTCCAGATACATCGGAACACTTCTTTCAATCCATTCATCTGAAGAATTACGTTCTATACCGTAGTATACAAAAGGCTCTCTATAATCTGCTTTTATGTAATCAAAAGTCAGCTCATAAGGTCGGAAAAGCTCATTCATCGTATATTTATATTGTCCGGATGCACTATAACCTTCTTCATCGATTCCTGCAGTAACGGCTAAGGACATTTTCTTTTCTGCCAGCTTGTAGCCGCTATTGCTACCGTAGGCCCAGCCATATAAAACGACCTCATCCAGCCATTGCTTCAAAAGCGGCGGACTGCTGAACCAATAAAAAGGAAACTGAAATACGATCTTATCATAAGATTCCATCAGTTCCTGCTCCCTGGCAACATTGATCTTTCCGTCAGGATAAGCTTCATATAATTGGTGCACGGTATATTTTTCAGGCATTTTCTTTAGCTCTTCGATCCATCTTTTATTGATCACGGATTTTTCAATCTCAGGATGGATTACAATAATCAAGGTCTTCATAACGTTTAAATTTCTATTACAAAATTACTGCATGCAGCTTACATTTCGTACATTAGCAACCTATTGTATGGTACTATAAAAAATGTAAGTAATGACTAAAATAAAGGAAACATCTACCAATTTCGCCAATAAAAAAGCACTTGCTGATGAATGTCCGGAGGTCTATGCTTCCAACATCATCGGCGGACAGTGGGCTTTGGCCATCTGCTGCTATCTGATCAATAGTAAAATGAGATTCGGAGAATTAAAAAAACGTCTTCAGAATATTACAGAGCGTATGCTGACATTGCAGCTCCGCAGGCTGGAGGAAGATAAAATTATCACAAGAACTGTTTATGCTGAAGTTCCGCCACGGGTAGAATATGAGCTTACAGAAATTGGCTATAAATTAAAACCAATCATCCTTGAGTTTGAAAAATGGGGGAAAGAACATAAACAGCTGATAGAAAAAACTCAATAAAATAAATCTTATAAACCATTAAGAGGGAACGCTAAAAGAGCTTCACCTTAAATGAGACTTTCTACTATCTGTCTGCAATCGGAGACTCTATTCATTTCCTAATCAGCGTTATTTTTCTTAATGGCTTATAAGAGCAGTTATTAGATTTCTAATGTTCTGCTGCCTCTTTCCACAAAGGTTTCTGTTCCAAAACCCTGGCATGAACAGGACAGGTTTCATGATGTGCT
Source organism: Chryseobacterium sp. UF-290 (assembly GCF_058245615.1). NCBI lineage: Bacteria > Pseudomonadati > Bacteroidota > Flavobacteriia > Flavobacteriales > Weeksellaceae > Chryseobacterium > Chryseobacterium sp. UF-290. Next base: position 86,065 of record NZ_JBSICB010000018.1, on the reverse strand, counting down.
CCTTTCAGATAGCCCGTACTCATCAGAAATTCGTTCACAATTTCACCACCGGTAAATTTGAAGGTTTTCTTGAACAGCTTCATCCATTCCTGCAATGTTTTAGGATGATGATGTTCCAGCCATTTTTCAAACGAACCGAATTCTTTCTGAAGTCCGATAATGGTCTTAGCATTTTCTATCGCTGCATTCACTTTTAGCCTGTTCCTGATAATTCCACTGTCGTTCAAAAGCCTTTCCCGATCCTCTTCAGTATAAGCCGCTATTTTCTGAATATCAAAATTGTGATATGCTTCTCTGAAGCTTTTTTCTTTCTTCAGAACCGTTTCCCAGCTCAGACCTGCCTGATTGATTTCCAGGATCAGTCTTCCAAACAGTTCATTATCATCATGAATCGGGAATCCGTAATAGTTGTCATGGTAATTTTTGTGCAGTTCTTTTCTGTTTTCCGGCTGCATTCTTTCTATGGCTAAGCAATAACTCATTGAAGTATTCTGTTTTTAATTTTAATTAAATAATGCTATAAAGATAAGACAGGATTGTGACAACTGTTAGTCAGCAGTGTTTTGATTTTTACGGTTCAGAGCCTGTTTAAATTTGTATTAAAATATTATTTCTCGCTGATTTTGTAAATCACGCTGATTCGATTTACGAATAATGATCTGCTGAATCTGCAAAATCAGCGGGAAAATAAAAAATAAAGCGTTAAATCAGCAATTAAATTTAAACAGGCTCTTAATCATTATTCAAATTACATCATTATCCGAAGTCTGAAGAATATTCAGTAGTTTAGAAACTTCAAAACTGAGATCATGAAATTATTGACAGCGATTCTTTTTTCTCTCTTTTCCGTTTCATCCTATGCACAGGCTATTTATTCCAAAGCTTATGGAAGTCCACAGAATCCCCCGATCATTTTTATTCACGGAGGACCGAGTGGAAACGCGACTTTATTTGAAGGAACCACCGCTCAGAAACTGGCTGATAAAGGATTCTATGTGATTGTTTATGACAGACGGGGCGAAGGGCGTTCTAAGGATGAAAATGCGATGATGACCTTTAAAGAAAGCTTTGATGATCTGCAACAGATTTACCAAACGTACAAGATTACAAAAGCAAACATTCTTGCTCATAGTTTTGGAGGAATTATCGGTACTCTGTTTACCCATCAGTATCCTGGCAAGGTAAATTCTTTGACGCTGTCCGGTGCATTATTTACCCAGCAGGAAACCTATGATCATATCCTGAAGCAGGCAAAAGAGCACTTCAAAACAGATCCGGCTCAACTGAAAGAAATTGCTGAAACCGAAAGTCTGAATAAAAATTCAGCCGTCTATCGAAAAAGATGTTATGAAATTGCCGGTAAGCTCAACTTTTTCAAAATGCCCTATCCTACTCAGGAAAGCGAGCGTTTAAGAGAAGAATATGAAGCTGGTGAGCTTTATAAGAACAATATCAGAAATCCCAATGCACCCGTCAGGTTTTACCAGAATGAACCTCTCAATAATCTTGACAACTCAACTGTTTTAAAGGAAATCAAACGAAAAGGAATTCCCATTTTTGCTGTATATGGAAAGGACGACGGAATATTTTCTGAAAAGCAGCTGGACCATCTCAAAGCGATTGTTGGAAAAAAGAACTTTCAGCTTATTGATAACTGCTCCCATTATTTATTTGTAGATCAGCAGGATGAATTTCTAAGATTTATTGAGCTGAAATTAAAATAAAGTGTAGTTTTGTAATCATGTCAAACACATCTGTATATATGAAGACCTATAAAGCTATCATAACGATGCTTATATTGGTGTTTTCATTATCGCCATGTTCTATAAAAAGGAATGTGCTTGAGATTTTTGACATTCAGTATATCAGCGGACTAAACAAGATAAAGACAACCTCCGGTTTTTCTTTCGGCTGCGATACGATCACCACCTCTTCTCTGGTTTCTGTTTCAAAAGCAAAAGCCATTAAACAAAAAGGATCTTTTTTATATGTAAATACTGCTGCAGGCAATACCGGGGAAGAAAAGATTCTCTTCAATGATTACTCAGAGCATTCCACAGGAAACAGCCCTCCGAAATATATTCTGTTTAAAAGGCTGAAGCTAAGTCTGATTTAAATCTTTTTTCATCAGATTACAATCAGTTTTTTACAATTCAATATACTTTCAATGAAACATACCCTCAACAGCCAGTCTTCGGACCTGGCCGGACTATATACCCTGCCCCTCCGAATGGTTATCGGATGGACATACTTTTCAGCTTTCTGGCGCAGACTTATCCTTGAAAACAAGCTTATTCCCGATGAAAACGGATATATCGGCGAAAAATTCAATCATTTTTTACCCAATGCTTTAGGGATCAAGCCTATTATTGAATATCTGGTTACCCATCCGGACGCTTTACAGCGGTCAATGGTGATTTTTACCATTATTGAAGCCATAGTAGGATTATTTATTATCATCGGATTATTTACAAGGCTCATGAGTATAGGAATCTTCAGCCTTGCCTTAGGAATTTTATTGGGTTCCGGATGGCTGGGGACGACCTGTGTGGATGAATGGCAGATCGGTGTTCTGGGAATTGCAGGTGGTTTTGTTCTCTTTCTCACCGGAAGTGGTTCTTATTCCCTTGATCATTATTTCATAAAGAAGGGCAGAAATTTCACTCATAAAAAATGGTTTCAATGGCTGGGCTCCGGAGTTCTTCCGGTTTCCCAACCTAAAGCTCTGGTCCTTGCCGGTTCGTTCATTATATTCGGACTTACCCTTTATACCAATCAATATTTCCATGGAGGAGTATGGGGAACATTGCATAATAAATCGGTAAAGCCCAGGCTGGAAATTTCAAATATATCATATACCAGTACAGACTTGAAATTTGAAGTATACAGAACCGAAGGTGCGGATGTCTACGGATCTTTCCTGATAGGAATTCATATCCTGGATAAAAAAGGAAATACTCTGAAGGAATTGGGTCAGAAGGAACTCTCAAAACTTCCTGAAGAAAATATACAGAATCATTATGTAGCAAAAGTAAAGCCGGGGAAACACAGTCTTGTCATTCCATTGGGAGCCAGGGCAGATGTTAATATTGATATTCATGATATTATCCAAAAAGATGAAATCCATACCCTGAAGCTGATTGACATCAGTGGACTTGAATGGACAGAAAAGATCAGATAAGCCTGCTTTCATTCTGGCTTTGTTGGCCGGGCGTAAAGACATACAACTCTTTAGGTCTGGCCAATATCTATTGAAGGCTTAAGGTTTAAAGTTTAAGGTTAGTATTAAACAATTGCTAGCAGAGAAACCTGATCAGGTATTTTCAGATTTCGACTAAAAGCAAATAGGACCTATCTATCATAAAAGCAGACTAAAGTCCGCTCCTATTGATGTTGATATTTATATGGAATATAAAGGTTTGACAACAGATTTCAGATCCAGATTTTAGAAATTTAATAAAACAATCTTTCAATCTTTTAATAATTTCTAAATTTCTTAATCCCTTAATCTCTTAATTCCTCCCCTACCTCTTCACCACCGTAGTCAAATAACTGCACGAGCTATCCGGGTCAAGCTTCAGCACTTTCATTTCAAGTAAAACATCCAGTCCCATAGTATCGCAAACTCCCCGGATAAAAGGTTTTATGACCGGCCATTTCAGCAGGCCTGCAATCTGGAGGCTTTGGGTGATCTTATGATAGCGGTCAACTCCTTTGATCAGGAGTTCGGCTTTGTGGTCATTTAATTCTTTAAATTCAAAATTATATTCGGGACTGGATGTAAAAACTGCTGCTATAAGTATTTTTGCAACTGCGGGAATACCGGGCTTCAGATCAGGTTTTGCCTCCATATTTCTCACGGCCATTCCTGACCCGAGATCGTACATAAAAGTACTGGAGAGCTGTTCGACAGCTTCTGCTCCATAGAGTTTCCCTGCCTGTTTGAGCATACCTCCGTAAAAGGCTCCTGTGATATCTGAGAGGCGTTGCGTAAGCTCTTTAAAGGTTCCGGGGAAAAAGTCTGCAATAATCTGATCCTGATCCATTTCAGGAAGGTAGATATCATGGGTCCTGAAATCTGATAATGCCACATAGGTTTCCGGCAGTTGTATTGGGTCCATATTTAAAATTGTGTAAGTGTTTTGAGGGAATAGCTGTAAAGCAATGCGGCTGAATGGCTGGTTTTTCAATACAGTTTCAGAAACATCAATTTTGTCTTCATTCAACATAAAGACGGAAGCACTACCTTATCGGTAGGTATAGATCTAAGAGCGGCTTTTCCGGTAAGAACCTGGCGGTATGCTCTGCTTTATTCCTTTTGAAAAGGAATTTTGAGGATGAGGGAATTGATTCATAGTTTTTCATTTTGTATAGTAAAATTAAAAAAAAACAATAAATTCTCCAATATGTGATATTATTTTTAACAAAAACATTGCTTAAAATAAGTAGGGAAGCTGGAAGAGGAAGGTTACTGAACCTGGAGAATACTAAATCTATTTCATTAAAAGCCTGTTTAAATTTAATTGTTAATCATTTTGTCTAATTAATTTAACGCTTTATTTTTTATTTTCCCGCTGATTTGGCCGATTCAGCAGATCATCATTCGTAAATCGAATCAGCGAGATTTGCAAAATCAGCGAGAAATAATATTTTAATACAAATTTAAACAGGCTCTAAGTTTAAAAGCCAACAAATAAGATTTTCATACTAATCCAACCTTATTTCCAACAAAAAACCTCCGGGAAAATCCGAAGGTTTTAAGTAAAATTTAGTGCATGGCTTCACTCAAATCTATTTTTTCTTTACTCTTTCTTTCTTTAATAAATAAGATAAACGGAATACATACTAAAAATATTACTCCGAGGTAAAGAAATACATCCATATAAGACAATACTGTTGCCTGTTTGGTCACTGAAAGGTCAAGCATTTTATACGCTGCATTCATCGCTGCATCAGGTGTCATGCCTTTTGCTACAAAGTTTGCCTTTAATGCATTAAGCCTTTGCTGGACTTCAAAACTATTGGAATCCAGGTGAGAGATTAAGTTATTCCTGTATTTCTGACCTGCATTGGCGATAAAGGTAGTGATCGCTGCAATCCCGAAAGATCCTCCCAGCTGTCTCATCATCCCTGTAAAGGCTGCTCCCTGACCAATCTCCTGCCCTTTCAGCGTACTTAGTGACAGCGATGTGATCGGGATGAACAACAGCCCAAGACCTGCTCCTCTCACAATAAGCATCCAGAAGAAAGCATCTTTACTGGTATCGGGCGTTAGAATTTTATATCCCCAGAAGCTATAAATAAAGAAGATGAAAAGTCCTAAGGAAACTAAAATCTGCTGTTTGGCTCCTTTCGTCAGCAATCGTCCGATAATAGGCATCATAAATGCGGTGGTCAGTGCCGCTGGAATCATCAACGCTCCCGACTGAAGTGCCGTCCATCCCAGAATACTCTGTGTATAAAGCGGAACAATGAATGTAGAACCATACAATCCAAATCCCAGCACGAATGACATCACTGTCCCGATCCTTAGGTTTCCGTTCTTCAATACCCGGAGCTCTACGATCGGATATTTAAAAGTAAGCTCCCGCCAGAGGAATAGTATAAATCCTAAGACTGCCGCTACTGTAAATGCTACGATCATTCCGCTTTCAAACCAATCTTCCTCATGACCTCTCTCCAGGATGAACTGTAATGAGCCTACCGTCACAGCCAATAACCCAATTCCTAACCAGTCGACATCTGAAACTCTACGTTTTTCTGAGTATTTCGGGCTTCTTACAAACTGAAGCGTCATCAAAGTCGCTGCAATTCCGATGGGAATATTGATATAAAAGATATACGGCCAGCTATAGTTGTCGACAATATATCCTCCAAGCGGCGGACCTAATGTAGGGCCGATAATTACCCCTAAACCATAGATCGCCTGTGCCATACTTCTTTTCTCGATAGGATAAGATTCCGTAATGATCGTCTGTGAAGTTACCAAAAGTGCTCCACCACCGATCCCCTGCATCAGTCTGAAAAATACCAGTTCCCAGATATTCGTGGCATTTCCGCATAAAAATGAAAATACCGTGAATATGATAATAGAAGCGGCAAAGTAATTTCTACGTCCAAACTGCTGCGAAAGCCAGCTCGTCATCGGTACGATGATAACGTTCCCGATCGCATATGCTGTAATGACCCATCCTACTTCAGAAAGTGTGGCTCCAAGATTACCCTTCATCTCATTCAAGGCAACATTCACAATCGTGGAGTCCACAATCTCAAGCAGGGCACAAAGAATCGCTGTAATCGTGATGATTACTCTTCGGGCCCCATATTCTACTAATGATTCTTGCATGTTTTTAAATTTTATTAAAAAATTCAGAGATTAAGAGATTCCGAAATCAGCCCCTCCTCCATTTACACTCAAACTGCTAAAGGCTGAATCTCTCATAATAATTTATTTAAGCATGATTAAAGATCGATTTCCACTCATCATCCATCCATTTATTAACCCTTAATCTTTTAATTTCTAAATTATTAATCTCTAAATCTCCAAATTCCTTAATATCTTAATTATTTAAGCGAAACTTCTGCTTTCACATTCATTCCTGTTCTCAATCTTTTTGCAATATTTTTATCAAGATTTACAAAATCGATCTTTACAGGAAGCCTCTGAACCACTTTTACGAAGTTACCGCTCGCATTGTCCGGAGGAAGAATAGAGAAAGTAGCTCCTGTAGCCGGAGAGAATGAACTTACTACTCCTTCGAACTCATTATCAGGGAAAGCATCGATCTCAATTTTCACTTTTTGACCTTCCACCATTTTATCTACCTGGGTTTCCTTAAAGTTAGCCACTACCCATTTCTGGTCGTTCTTCACCAGGGCAAATAGTTGGGCTCCGGCCTGTAGGTACTGACCTGCCTGGATAGGTACTTTTCCTACGTATCCGTCTTCGGGAGCAAGGATTACAGTATATGACAAGTTTAATTTCGCATTTTCAACGTCTACTTCCCTTTGCTTTGCTACTGAATTCGCAACACTGATCTGCTGAGAGCTTGCTGCTGTCTGAGAAGAGGCAATAGTAGTCTGTTGAGCGATCTGGTTTCTCTGCTCCACCAATACCTGAAGCTGTTTGTCAGCAGATTGTTTTGCTGCCAGCGCCTGCTCGTACTGTTGTTCGGTAATAGAATGGTCTTTTACCAGATTGGCATATCTTTTTAAATCCTGTGTAGTTTTCCATATGTTTACCTTAGCGGCTTCGATCTGTGCATTGGCAGTCGCTACGGCTGCTTCCGAGCTGTTGATATTTTTGGAAGTCGCTGTAGTGGTCGCCTCAGCTGTTGAAATATTGCTTCTGGCTGTGCTCAAAGCGGCCTGAGACTGTTCAAGAGCCATTTTCTGATCTCTGTTATCCAAAATCACTAAAGTATCTCCTTTCTTTACAAATTGATTGTCTTTCACTTTTACTTCCGCTACATATCCGGAGATCTTAGAGATTACGGGGGCCATATTGGAAGCTATCTGGGCATCATCAGTCTCTTCATGATACTGTCCGTAAGAATAGGCTCTGTACCCATAGATACCTCCTCCGATTATTACAGTTGCTAAAATGATAGGAAAAGCTAAACTTTTTTTCTTTTTAGGTTCAGCTGCCTGTGTATTATTATTTTCCATTTTGGTTTCGATCTGATTATTTAATTGTTAAAGTTCCTGTTGTCTGTAATAGTTTTCTGTATGCTAACGCCGCATCTGCCTTTGCATTGATCACTCCAACGTTTGCAGCGATCTGAGCCGCATCCGCATCCAGGAGTTCCGTCATGGTAGCAAGACCGTTATCATATTTGTTTTTTGTAATTCTGTAGTTTTCATTAGCCTGCTCAGCTGACTTTTCAAAAACTGCGATTCTCTTTTTAGAATAGTCTGTATTCTGATATTCTCTGTTCACATCAAGCTTGATGTTGTCATTCAATAGCTCATCGGTAGCTGCCAGTTGCTTTTCTCTCGCCTGTGACTGCTTCATGGATGAATTTTCTTTCCAGATGTTGGATAGATTATATGAGATCCCAATACCTACATTCACGGCATTGTATATTGTAAGGAACTTAGGAATATCTGCTGCGACATAACCTCCGGTAAATGCAATGGACGGAAGGTTTTCAGCTTTTGCCGCTTTCGTTCCCAATTCTGCCGCTTTTCTCTGCTGGGCTAATGCCTGAAGGTCCTTACGGTTCTCTCTGGCTTCGTTCACATAAAAGTCAACAGGTTTTACATCCGATCCTTCTTCAATATAGTTCGGATCCACTTCAAGCTCTATTGTTTCGGGAAGCCCCAATAGCAGGTCCATATTGATATTCGCAATATTGTAGTTATTCCTGGCTTCAAGCAGCTGCAATTCGATATTGGAAGTCTGAAGGTTTGCCTTTAACCTGTCATTTCTGGCAATCAATCCGTTATTTTCCATTTTAAGGAACGTTTCATCCCTTTTTTGAGAGGCTGCAAGGTTTTCTTCAAACACTTTAATAGACTGATTCGCTTTAAACAGATTGTTATAAGCCTGAGCTACATTGTAAGCAATGGCTATCTTATCATTTTCAGTGCTTAGCTTGGAAGCTTCCACTAAATATTTTGCAGACTGAATACCGTATCTGATTCTTCCACCGCTGTAAATCGGGACACTAAGATTGGCTGAACCATAAAGAACCTGATGAACTTCCGGCCCGCCTGCACCGCCTGAAACACCAGGTAGCCTGATATCAACATTCGGCTTCAACGGAAGGTACATATAGCTTCCTGAAATCTTCAATTCCGGAAGCTGTCTGTTCTTTGCCTCCAAAAGATCAGCTGTAGCCTCTTCGATCCTGGCTGCATCGATCTTGAGATTCTTGCTGTTCTGGATTCCCAGCTGCACAGCTTCGTCAAGAGAAAGCGTTTTTTTCTCCTGAGCATTTGCATTTGCTATTCCCAGGAATAGTGATAATGCAATCACTGAGTTATTTATTCTCTTCATAACCTAAAAGGTCTTTTAGTATATATTTTATATGTTTATTAAGTTCTGTATAATAGGTTTCATCAAAAACACTTTCATCTTCGGTATCGTTCAGGAACTCCTTATACATTTCTTTTGCATTGAATGCGTAAAATAAAGTTCCGCTTATGGTAGAGTGAAGCAGATAAATAGGAGGATTTTTCGTGAAAACTCCTTTTTTAAGCCCGCTCTCCAACAGTTTTGAATACATGGAGATAAATCCTATTTTGGTTTGCTTCAGAAATTCCACGATCTGAGGATTTTGAGTATGCAGCTGCTCTCTCTGCATAATCCTGTAAAAACACTTTTGAGTTCTTATCCGGCCTGAGAACTGGTCTATTACTTTCTCTATTTTCTCCCATTCGTTCATATCAGTTCTTTCTAAAATATCTCTTGAAAAAAACTGTCCTTCATTCATTCTGTATTCAACTAATTTCTCATAAAGTTTTTCCTTAGAACCAAAATAATACGAGATCATAGAGATATTTACATTAGCCGCCTTTGCGATCTCCCGGGTGGAAGTTCCTTCAAAACCCTTTTCAGCAAAAAGCTTTTCGGCAGCGAATAATATATTTTCTTCTTTTGAAATCATGTTTGTATCCATTTTTCAGGCCGCAAATTTACATAAGTTTCAAATAAGATCAAACGATTGATTGATTTTTTAATATTGATTTAATTTATCATTGATAAAAGACTGTTTCTATAAACTATACAAGAACCGTATTTTAACAGAGAATCTGTTTAAACTTTTTATCTTATAAGAATCATAGATATTTTTTGACTTGAAAAAGCTTTTATTCTAAACATTTCAGGCCACTTAAGTTAGTTTAAAATGATACTGTATAAAAAGTTCACATAAGAAGAAAATCAAAGATTTTCATAAAGCTCAAGTGTACTTATTGTGCAGCAGGCTTGTGACTTAAAAGCAACTTAAGTGTTTAATCTTTTTTGGGATTTTTTGGTTTTCATTGGAAAAGTTTAAACAGCTTTAGAGTTTAAAAGGAATTATTCATAAATACCAGAATTATGTAAAAATTAAGAGAAAAGTCAAAAAAGGTATTATATTTATCCTTTATAAAAGTTTTAATTATGAAAAAGGTCATCTCAATTTTAGCCATCGGTTTATTTACATTCAGCTATGCTCAGGAAAAACCTAAAGAAGGAGGCTGCTGTGCAGGAAAAGACAAGAAAGAATGCTCCATTAAGGATAAGAAAGCATGTACCGATGCTCATCACAAAGACTGTGATCCCAAAACGAAAACAGCAGAAAGCACGCCTAAAAAAGATAAGAAGGCTGCTAAAATAAAAAAGACGGCTTAGCAACAGACCTGTCATCAATAAAAGTAAACCTCCGGCAACATGACCGGAGGTTTTATTTTTTTATATCCAACGATAAATACAGAAATGAAAAAAATCTATGCGCTTTTATGAATATATCTGGAAAGCTTTATCCCCAGATCGGTCCAGACAATTTTAGGGTTTCCGTTTCGGGTGAGATGCAGATCAGCTGTATTGATCTCTTCCAGAATACTTTCAATATTGGCCCCGCTGATAAATTTTGAAAATCCGTCCCAATTGAATCCATTAGCGTTGATCTTCTTGTATACTAAATCTTCAGACTGGTAATTCTGAAGCAGTGCCAATCTGAAGATCTCTGAACAGTAATTCAGAAAATTCTTTTGCTTTTCTCTGTTCCACCCGGCAATTTCTCTCGCCCAGAATATGATGCTTTTAAGATATGCGGGTTTCTTTTTGACCATAAACGCGTCCCGAACCCATTGTACGAACAGCTGTTCAAATTCACTGGTCTTATCCCCTGAATTCAAAAGCTTCACCGCATCATTGAGATTTCCCTGAGCTTCATGCACGATCTCTCTGATCTTCTCATCCGAAACAGAATGATTCTTTTTCAGATATTGCTCCAGATCTTCATCATGAATTCTCGGAACTTCTACAATCTGTGTTCTGGAAAGGATCGTGGGAAGTATATCATTTGTATTTTCTGCTGTAAGGAGAATAATAGTCTTTGCCGGCGGCTCTTCCAAAAACTTCAAAAATTTATTGGAAGCGGCAACATTCATTTTATCTGCTCTCCAGACAATGAGAATTTTAGTGCCTCCTTCAAAACTTTTTAATGCGAACTTCTGATTCTGATCATCAATTTCATCCGCAGAAATAAAAAGCTGTTTATTTTCGGATTCCAAAAAAGCGGTCCAGTCATCATAGCTTGCATAAGGAGAATTCAGGATCATTTCCCTGAATTCGTCAAACTTATTTTTGCTTAAAGAGTTTTTATTATCGGTAAAAACAGGAAAACTGAAATGCAGATCCAGGTGATTGAGATGTTCCACCTTGGCAGCAGCATGCTCATTCTCCTGACTAAAAATCTCTTTTGCATAGGCTAATACCATGGGTAATGTTCCGTATCCCTCTTTTCCTACGAAAAGCTGGGCATGGCTCACTCTGTTTTCGGCAATGCTTTCTCTAAGAAGTGTTTTCAGATTCTCCTGTCCGGCGATGTTCTCCCAATTCATGTTTCAAAGATAAAAAATCTGGATAAGAATTTGAGGGTAAATTTGTGAATTGTCAATTTTTGCTGACACAAAGTGAATGGTGAATTGTCAGAATATAAAAATTAGATCATGATTGACTTTTAAACATATCAATAGTCAATTTTTACTCCGCAGAATCAGCATACTATCTATACAGTATCAATATTCACAAGCGTAGTGGATTCACGCTTCATGTTTGACTTAATACCCTGCAGAGATTCAAAGTTTCCCATTATACCGGGCCTTAACAAACTTTAACCACATATAATTTTTACAATTCATTAATATTTAAGATATTTGCGCATTGTTTTAAAAAGAAAGAATGAAAAAAATCTTTGTAGTATCATTCATATCAGTCGGATATTTTCTGAATGCACAGAGTCTAAGTAACTCTCCTTATGCAGCATATGGAATTGGAGATATAAAATATGATAATACGATCGAAACTGCTTCTATGGGAGGTATATCCACTGCTTATATCAGTGATTTTACCAGCAGTTTTAATTTTGCTAATCCAGCAAACAACGCCAATTTCGAACTTACGAGTATCAGACTGGAAGCTACCAACGAAAACAATTATTTCAAATCGAATTATAACGATACGAAATCTACAAAGCATTCTACGTATCTTTCCAATATCTCATTGGCATTTCCTTTATCATCTAAAGTGAAAATGGGGCTTTCTTATCAGCCATACAGCTCCAAAAGCTATGACATCGTAACTGACCAGCTTAATCCTGACGGAAGTGTCAAATACCGAAATAACTTTAAAGGAAGCGGTACGGTAAACATCGCTCAGGTAGCTGTTGCTTATAAAATCAATCAGGAATTCTCCGTAGGGGCAAAAGCCAATCTCTATTTTGGAGATCTAAACGACCGCAATGAATTCCGTGCTTCCGGAGCTGAATACGTTAACGGTTATGAAACCAAAAATAAAATCAGAAACTTTAACTTTACGTTAGGAACAAACTATCAAACCCTAAATACACGTACAGATAAGAAATTAACGATCGGTGCTACTGCTACTTTTGGAAATACAGGCAATACGACCACTGATTATATCAACAGTACCTATAGATATGCCGATGAAAAAGCAGGAACAAAGATCGATGAAAGTATTCTGGAAGAAAAAAGCATCAGTTCTAAAAACCTGATTCCTTTCCAGGCCTCTTTAGGAGCAGGATATGGAAGCGATAACCATTGGTTTGTTTCCGGACAGATTGATTATAAAAAAGGAGAAGATGTATCTTACTTTAGCCAAACTATTGACTTCCAGGATTCTTATAGAATTTCTGCCGGTGGATGGTATCTTCCCAACTACAACAACTTCAGAAACTACTTCTCAAGGGTAGTCTACAGATATGGAGCTTTCTATGAAAGAGGAAATCTGAAACTGGAAGGCACCAACATCAATAAATTCGGTATTTCAGCCGGAGTGATGCTTCCGTTCAAAAACAGCAGTATTACCAGAATGAGCGGTCTTGAAATAGGACTGGAACTTGGTAAAAGAGGAACTCTTAAAAACAATCTGATCAATCAGAATTATATCAACCTGAGAATCGGCTTTAATTTTGCTGATAAATGGTTCAGAAAGACTCTTTATAACTAGAATGAATTTTTCAAAGAAAATATCATATAAAAATATAGCATGCCTTTTTAGTTGTGCTATATTTTTTATATTGACATCCTGTGAAGAGGATCTTACCAAGAATAAAGGCAATCAAAGTAAAAATTTTCCGTCACAGATCATTAATAACGCCAATATCATACAGCGTGATTCCGGATTTATAATGATGAAGGCAAAGGCTCCTATTATTGAAAAATATGAGCTGATCGACAGTCCTTATACCGTAGCCCGAAAAGGAATCGATATTGAATTCTTTGACAAGAAAAAACCTAAAATTCCGGGAACCATCAAAGCAAAATACGCTAAGTTTTACGACTATAAACAATTTTACGAAGCTAAAGGTAACGTAAGGATCACGACCAACGAAGGACAGAAATTTGCAATGCAGAGTATCTTTTGGGATCAGAGAAAAAAGAGGATCTATACCAAAGATACGGTTTTCGTGACCATGGAAGATGGCTCAACCCTTGTAGGAGCCAATGGCATGACCGCCAAGGATGACTTCTCAGAATATACTTTCTATAACAACTCGGGAGACTTTAATTCCAAAAGGATCTCTGAGAATAAAAAATAAATTCCTTCATAATGAAAGCTCTGGCTATTGGACTTATGTCCGGGACAAGCCTGGATGGTTTGGATCTCTGTCTCGCTGAATTTGAGAAACACGATAAATGGGTTTTCCGGATTCTGAAAGCCGAGACGCACCCCTATTCCAATGAGTGGGAAAACAAACTCAGAAACGCTATTCATCTCTCTGCAGAAGACCTTCTGGAACTGAATTCAGACTATGGATTCTATCTTGGGCGACAGGTAAAAGAGTTCATAAAGAAGCATCAACTTGAAAACATCAGCCTGATCGCTTCTCATGGCCATACTGTTTTTCATCAGCCTCAGCGAAAATTCACACTCCAGATCGGAGACGGAAGAGCCATCAAACTGGAAACCGGATTGCCCGTCATCTATGATTTCAGAAGTCAGGATGTCCTTATGAAAGGAAACGGAGCTCCTTTGGTCCCCATAGGCGACGAGCTGCTTTTTTCAGAATACAGTGCGTGCCTTAATCTTGGCGGCTTTTCCAACATTTCTTTACATACCAATGGAAAAAGGATCGCGTTTGATATTGCTCCGGTCAATATTGTACTGAATCCACTAGCTCAACAACTGAATAAAAATTTTGATGAAAACGGTGAGCTGGCAAGGAAAGGGAAAATAAATGACGGGGTATTGGAGCAACTTAATTCCTTACACTTCTACAAGCTCCCCTATCCAAAGTCATTAGGCGTGGAATGGTGTAATAAACATATTTTCCCTGCCCTGGAAGCTGTAGATCCCTTAGACGCTTTAGCTACATTTACAGAACATATTGCCCAGCAGATCTCAAATATTATTAACGAAAACAAAATAAAAGACATACTCTTTACCGGAGGCGGTGCCTACAATACTTTCCTGATTGAAAAAATAAAAGAAAAGACAAACTCGGAAATCATCCTTCCCAAAAAGGAAATTATTGATTATAAGGAAGCCCTGATCTTTGCTTTTATGGGTGTTTTAAAAATCAATCATGAGATCAATGTCTTGTCTTCCGCTACGGGAAGTACGGCCGATCATTGTTCCGGTGTAATGGCTTAAATGAAATTTTATAACTCTATTTCCTTTATTAATTCCACTAAAGAAATATCAAGCGCGTAGGCTATAACAGAAATAGTAAAAATACTGGAAGTAACTTTACCTTTTTCAATCTTATAAAGATACTGTCTATCCTTTCCTATCATCATTGCCAGTTCCGTCTGTGAAAGATTTTTTCTTTCACGAAACATTCTTATTCGATTGCCTAATTCAATGGGTATCTTTTTTTTTAATTCGGAGATTTTATTTTCTTCAATGCTTTTCACTTATACAAAGTGAATTATAAAATACTACACTATTGTAATCTTATAATACTACATTTTTATATATTTGTAAAAATACGACATGTTCTGTCGCTATTGCTTGGTAGCTTTGCATTAGTTAAGAATTGAAGCATAAAATTTAAAACAATATTTATGAAAACACTTTATTTATCAGGGTAAATTAATTTACCGTAAAAATCCCCATGTTAAAAATGGGATTTTCCCTGTTGTGGGAATTTTTGATTTTTTTTATATTCACGCAAAAATTACAAATAATGAAGAAAAATTACTTAAGTGCACTATTCTTATGCATTACTTTGGGCGTTTCTGCCCAGGAAGTTGTCTGGCAAAAGGACATCAAATCCTCTACCCAGGATTTTCTAAGTCAGGTTACTACAACGATCGATCAGCAATATCTTATCACGGGCAGTTCTATTCAAACCAAAAGCCAGTCGCTAGCAGCTAACAGCCAGCAGCAAAACAATGGTTATGATTTTCATCTGGTAAAACTCAACCAGCAGGGCGAAGAAGTCTGGGAAAAGTATTTCTCCGGTCAGAATCATGATTACCTTTCTGCAACGGTTACCACACAGGATGGAGGGAGTTTATTGGCAGGCACTTCTTATTCTGGAAAGGGTTTAGATAAAAAGGAAGATTCCAAAGGAGGTTCTGACATCTGGCTGATCCGACTTAATGAATTTGGAGACGAATTATGGCAGAAAACTTTGGGAACTTCTTCTGATGAAGAAGCCAGAGCAGTGATCCAAACCACAGATCTGGGGTTCTTTATTGCCGGCAATGTACAGAATTCGTCCAAAGGCTATGGTTCTAAAGATGCCTGGATCATCAGGCTGGATAAAGATGGGAAAGAATTATCCCAACTTATCTTAGGAGGAAAAGGTTTGGATGAAGTTGAAAAAATGATACCAACGAAAGACGGCGGAGCCTTATTGGGCATCTATTCCAGAAGCTCTGAAGTTCGTGATTCGGGAGTAAGAAATCCAGAGACCAAACTTCCTACCGGTCAATCTACCAACCGAAACTTATCATCTGCCACCTCTACAGCCATTAGCCAGTTGCCAAAAGCCAGCAGTAATTATGGTGAAGGCGATTACTGGATCGTAAAGCTTGATAAGAACGGAAAAGTAGAATGGGAAAAGAACTTTGGAGGAAAAGGAGATGATCATATCAGAACTTTGGCTTTGACTTCAAACGGATATATTATTGGAGGAGAATCCAGATCCGAAAGATCCGGTAATAAAACGGTAGGTATAGAAGAAGGTACAGATCTCTGGCTGATCGCTTTGAATGAAAGAGGAGAAGAACAGTGGCAGAAATCTTACAATTTTGGCAACCGTGATATTTTAATGGGAATGAGTACCATTCAGAGTCAAGATACCAGATCCAGGAACCAGGACCTGACCAAAGGAATTCTTTTAGGGGGTTATACCCAGGCTGAGGGAAGAGTAGAAAAGAATGATGAAACCTTTTGGATGCTGTATGTGGATGGGAATGGCAATGAGCAGTGGAGAAAGCATGTCACCGGAGAATCGAGACAAAGAGAAGAAAGGCTTTCAGATTTGAAGCTGAACAGAGATGGATCTATAGTTCTGGCTGGTACCAGTGCTACGGAATTAGGAAAGGAGAACTGGAAGATCGTAAAGCTGGGAGATAAGCAGGTGGACCAGCTGATCGAGAAATATGACATCAGGATCTACCCGAATCCTGTATCTGATTATGCTTATGTAGAAATCGGCTATGATTTCAAGGAAGCTGATATTATGCTGTATGATATGAGTGGAAGACAGCTTCAGAATCTGAAGACGAAGAATAAAGTGACTAAGATTAATACCCAGTCTCTGGTACAGGGAGCTTATCTGGTGACCATAAAAACAGATACCAATAAAACAGCGAATGCTAAACTGATCAAAAAATAAATAATGAGAAAAAAGATAATAACCGCATATCTCTTGACTTTGGTCCTCAATAATATGAGTGCCCAGGCAACAGATCCTTTCAATAAAAGTATGGATAATATCAATAAGATATTTCCGGCCGCCCCCACAGCCAATAACCTGATGAAATTCGAAGAGGTGCCTGTCAGCTATTATACCGGTATTCCTGATATTAGTATTCCTCTTTTTAGCATCCCTACCAATAGTTCTGATGTAAATTTAGACATCAGTCTCAGATACCATCCTCTCAGCGCTAAGCCTGATGACCGGGCTTCAGAGACCGGGCTTGGGTGGAATTTAATGGCAGGAGGAACCATTACCCGAACGGTCCGGGGAGGAGTTCCTGATGAAAAAATAGAATCTACTTTGATGTCCTCTCCCCCAAAACCGAAATACGGAATTTACCGGCATGAACTTAATAACACCTATGAGATCATCTATAATCTTATGAGTAACTGGTCTTCCCAGGAATATGCTTTCTATACAGGAATTGGGAAATTTGATACGGAATATGATCTGTATCAATATAACTTTATGGGCTATACAGGAAGATTTATTATTAAGAAAGACCCTTCCGGTAATTATGTAGTAGAAAAGCTGGACAGGAATAATTTAAAGATAACGGTAACACAGGATTCTTACGGTGAAGTACAAACAGCAACCATTACTGATGATAAGGGTATTCAATATATTTTCAGAGGGATGGAAAATGCTTCAAAAGATATATCTACCGTGAAGGTGGGGCTTGTCAATAACACCGGTGATCTATTAACCAATACCGGTGGTGGTTTGTATTTTACGGCTTACCACCTGGAAGAGGTTAAGGATGAAAACAATAAGCCTCTGATGACATTTACCTATGACCAGGCATCCGTTGTCAAATACAAAGACCCTGAAATAAGAACTTCCAGGTTAGCAAGGGATATTAATTACCATTATAATAACGGTGGAGGTATGGCTCCGAATCCTGACCCCCACATACCTGGCGCACTGGAAGTGCAGAATGTCTATAATACTGCATATACCAAACTGCTGACCGGGATTACAATTGCCGACCGGGCAAAAATAAAGTTCAACTATGAAAAAGGACGAAGCGACAGTAATTATATGAATGCTGCCGATCTTTATAAATTAAAATCTGTGGAATCCCTTATCCTTGACCAGGTGTTTTACCAGCCGGTAGATAAATTTACCTTTGATTATGAATATTCAAATTCAACAATCTTATCCGACCCTAATCCTCCCGAAACCCTAAAAAAGCTTCTGCTAAAAAAAGTGACAAAAGAAGGTCAGAGCGGCAAGCATACACATACTATTGCCTATCATTCATCTGTTGGCCCATTCAAAAAAGATCCATGGGGATATTACAAAGGGAATATCACACAGGATGTGATAAGCTCTATCATATACCCTACTAAAGGTAAAGTTGCTTTTGATTTTGGAGAGAATGATTACAGTTATTTTGCAGGTTACTCCAAGCCGATTGATACAGTAACCGGTCATTGGGTAGATACTGAACATGAGTACAGCTTTAATGACCTTACAGCGTTTGATCCGAATGTAAAAAGTGAATTCTTTACAGTTACTGTACCACAGCAAGTCCAATTACATTTGGATCTGGGAAGTCTGATTTATTCTCAATGGAAATTTAAGATCTACAAAAAAACAGGTCATAATACTTTTTCTCCTGCTTTGATAGAATTCGGAGCAGACTGGCAGGAATGTGAAAGCACAGGAGGGGCAGCATGTGCCAATCAAAATTTAGGTTCTGACGGAAACCCTATAACCCAATGGACAAGTCCTTTGCTTGACCTTGAAGCGGGAGCCACATATTATGTATCTCTTGAAGGTAATTATGGGATTACACAAAAGCCCATATCATATGTTTTATCAGTCAAGCTTAAGCAACACTATTTCAACAGCTATGCTGTGAAAAATGGCGGCGGACTAAGGGTAAACGGAATCAAATATTTTGATACACCGGCTTCCAATACACCGGCTAAGCAATATGTATACGATTATAAAGATCTGGACAATCCGGGAAAAAGCAGTGGAGCCCTGGTATTTCCGGAACCTGTCTTTGCATACGAAGACCGTATCATATATGCCTATCAGAATGAGAACACAGGTGCATTTGTTGAATACAACTGTAAAATCAGCACAACAACCAATCAGAATATTATCCCCAATGAGAAAAGCCAGGGTTCGGATGTAGGTTATAAATATGTCACTGTAAAACAGATTGCCGAAGGGCCTAACAATAGTACTATTAATAACGGGAGTACAGTATACAAGTTCAGATCCCCCATTGATTTTCCAAATCCTGAAATGATCTCGCTCGAGATGCCTATCGTTCCTATTACCAATCATGATTATCTGAGAGGACAGGTTATTTCTGAAAAAAAATATAACAGCGAGGAAAAAATAATTTCTGAAATTAATCATGAATATGCGACTCTTACTTCCCAAAAACTTGAGGGAGTTAAAATAAGGGATAACTATTATAATGTAATTCATCCGGTACAATATCAATGGGATGATTACAATACCTTCAAATCCAAATTTCCAGACCTGATATTGACAACACCATACCTGTATTATACAACCTATGGTATTGTGCTGCCAGGCAAGAAAACAGAAACCTCTTACTTTTACAAAAATGGGGTTCAAAACTCTGTTACCGATAAAACCGAAACCAGCTATACTACCAATGATTACCCTTCTGTCGTTACACAGCAGCATCCCGATGGGACTTCCACCCGGACCAGCTATAAGTATGCTACGGAAAAACAGATCCCTCACCTGATCACGGCTAATATGATCAGCATACCTCTTGAAGAGGAAACCATTGAAAAGCAAAACAGTAATGATCCGGGTAGAAGAACGGCTAAAACAGAGATAACCTATAATCATCCTGCGGGTCTTTTCCCTGACCAAGTAAAATCGCTCAACACGATTACCGGAGGAATGGAAACCAAAATAAAATACGACCGGTATGATGAAAAAGGAAACCTGATGCAGTATACCGTCAAGGATGGAACTCCGGTGACCATTATCTGGGGATATAACAAATCCCTGCCCATTGCCAAAATTGAGGGGGTAAAATTATCTGAAATAAGCCAGAGCATCATAGATACTGTGGTACAGGCATCTGATCAGGACGCATTGGCCGGACTGTGGAATACGGAATGGGATTTTGCGCTTGCTTTGGAGCAGTTCAGGAATGATCCGGTATTTGATCAGGCGCAGGTAACCACCTATACTTATGATCCTTTGGTTGGAGTACGAAGTATAACTTTACCATCCGGTCTGCGGGAGTACTATACTTATGACGAGGAGAAAAGGCTCAAGGAAATAACTAAGGAAGAGAGAGATGGTACCGGCCAGCCTTTTACAAGAACAGTGAAAGAATTTCAGTACAATCTTAAAAATTAAAAACCGATGAAAAAAATAATAAGTGTTTTTGGAAGCTTACTGCTTACAGCCAATATGGCGGCACAGCTTACTTCCAATGAAAATTATATTTCCACTAAGACCTATCTTGATTATCCTTCGGGAGCTGACGCTAAAGTGGCTCAGAAGGTAGAATATTTTGACGGATTGGGAAGAACCAGACAGGTGGTAGATGTAAAAGCTTCCCCTGTGGGAAAAGATGTGGTAAGCCACGTTGAGTATGATCCTTTCGGAAGGGCAAATAAAAGTTACCTTCCGGTTCCCCAGCAGGGAACCCAATATGGAGGGATTTACACATCGCCTCTGGCCAATGCTTCCACCGTATACGGACAGGAAAAGATCTATGGGGAAAAAACCTTTGAGAATTCCCCACTCAACAGGATACAGCAGGAAGTACGGGAAGGCTGGGATTGGAACAACAGGCCCGTTTATTACGAAGAAGGTACCAATACCGCGGGAGAGGTCATAAGAATTGATATTTCGACAACAGAAACTAACGGAGCCACCGTGTCAAGCATAATAAAGGGAGGTACTTATCTGCCCGGGGTACTGTATAAAAAAACAGTGATCGATGAAGACGGTAACCAGACAACAGAATTCACCAATGGAAAAGGCCAAATGATCCTGTCGAGGAAAACTACCGGAAGCACCGATTATGCAGATACGTATTATGTATACAATGAATACGGGCAGCTAGCCTATATCATTCCTCCACAGCTTTCTGTAAATGCCACCTGGGGGACCAAGGAACTGGATCTGTTTGGCTATGTGTACCGGTATGACGGACGTGGCAGGTTGGTGGAGAAAAAGCTACCGGGCAAGGGATGGGAGTTTATGGTGTATGACAGGCATGACCGCCTGATCCTCTCCCAGGATCCCTTACTCAGAAGCAAAGGAGAATGGCTGTTCACCAAATATGATAAATTCGGGAGGGTGGCTTATACCGGAAAGATCAATGGATCAAAAGTAAGGGCAAGCGTGCAATCGCAGGCCGATAATTTTGCGGGCACTACCCATGAAGACAGAAACGGTTCATTCGACAAGTCAAATGTCACGGTGAGGTACTCCAATGTAGCTTTTCCTACAGATATAAAGGAAGTGCTTACCATTCAATTTTATGACTATTTTCCGGAGGAACATGAATTTCCGGGCTTTGCAACTGATATTCTGGGACAGGAAGTGATGCTAAGGAATTATCAGGATAAAGCAAAAGGTATGCTGGCAGCCTCATTTGTGAAAAACATTGAGGACGATCACTGGACCAAGACCTTCTTTGCTTATGACAGTATGGGCAGGGAAATATCTTCCTATTCCATCAATTATCTGGAGGGGTATACCAAAAAAGAAGTACAGCTGAATTTTGCAGGCCTACCGAAAAAGACATTAACCTATCATAAAAAAAACAAGGATGGCACTGAAAAGCTCATCACAGAAACTTTTGAATATGACCATCAGAACAGGCTTACCAGACATTGGCACCAGGTAGGAAGTGAGCCTGTAGAACTATTGGCAGAAAATAAGTATAACGAAATTTCCCAGCTCGAAAACAAAAAGGTAGGAAATAACCTTCAGGGTATTGACTATGCTTACAATATACGGGGATGGCGTACAAAAGTCAATGACCCGCAGAATCTCGGAGGGAAGCTTTTTGGCTACAGCATCAAGTATCAGAATCCTGAAAGCAGCCCTTACCTGGCCAGATACAACGGGAATATTTCTGAAATGGACTGGAAGAATGCCGATGACGGAACACTAAGGCGCTACAGCTATGAATATGACCGCTTAGACCGTCTCACCAAGGCCAGCTATTCAGAGCCCGGAGGTACAGTACCGCATACGGATGCCTATAATGAAACCTTATTTTATGATCTGAACGGAAATATCCAAAATCTCAAAAGGAACACTTTTGTTACCGGGCAGGGTCTGCAACTCATAGACAATCTTACTTATGCATACCAGGGCAACAGGCTCACAAGCGTGACAGATGGCTCAGGGGTATATGACGGTTATCCTGGTACTTCAGGAAATCCCATCACCTATGACCTTAACCTGAATATGATCAGCCATAAGGACAAAGGGATACTTGATATTAGTTACAATCACCTCAACCAGCCCAATAAGGTAACTTTTGACCCATCTTACCAGAACCATGACCCGGGCACTGCTTATAAAAACAATACCAGGTATATCTACCGTGCAGATGGTATAAAAATAAGGAAAGAATACACCTTTGGATCAGTTGCTTCCAATACCCTGACAATGAAGGTGACGGATTATCTGGAAGGCTTCCAGTATACTGATGATGTACTAAGTTTTATTCCTACTGCTGAAGGGTATTATGATTTCGTACAAAAGAAGTATATTTACAACTATGCCGATCAGGTTGGAAATATAAGAGTGTCTTTTTATAAAGGATCTGGTGGAACGGCTGTAATAGAAAGGGTAACTAATTATTATCCTTTTGGATTAGAGTTTAATGAGAACATTGTTCCTGCAGGCTCAATCTCCCCAAATTACAGATATTCTACCCAGGGACAGGAAAAACAGGAAGACACAAGATGGAGCTCTTTTAAATGGAGAAATTATGATCCTAGTTTTGCCAGGTTCTTTAATGTGGACCCATTGGCTGAAAAGTATCCATCTTGGTCTCCTTATGCTTATGCACTACAAAATCCTGTAAAATACATTGACCCTGATGGTAGAGATGTTATCCCTTGGTTTGTAAATTCATTTAAAAGCAATGGAAAAATGAGAATGACTAAGAATTATGCAACGAAAGAATTTAATAAGGCTATGACAGATTTTGCAAAAACTGATTATGGTAGAGCATATTTATTGTCTTTCATGAAAAAAGGACAGGCAATATATGGGCTTAAAGCAACTGAAAATGGTAAAAATAGTGATAGTAATCTAAATTTGATAAACTTAAATTTAGAACATGCAACAGGCAATGAAAAAGCAAATACATTCATGACATCAGAAGGTGCTTGGGAAGGACTTACAGTATACCCTAGTAGTGAGAAAAATTCAGATATTAATTTTTATTTTGATACTAATGGTGTAGATAAATATTCATTAGGAGAGACCATTACACATGAGGTAGCTCTGCATGGGTCTCATTACGATGAAGCAGTAAACAATATCAAAAAAGGAGATTTAAAATCTGACCCATCGACAAACGACCATCCAGCTTTAAAAACGATGGATTCTAAAAATAAGGCTTATAGAAATTATGAAAAAACAATGCAACAATTAATTAAAACAGATGAAGGATATAAAAAAGATGCACAAATTAAGAAATAATTCTTATTTCATGATGTCAGCCTTATCGCTCATGTTTATATCATGCCATAAAAACAATGAATTTTATTTAAAAAGTGATATAGATAGAAATACTCAATATTTGATAAAAAATATAAATGACACCATTTTCATCAATGAGATTTTCAATGAAAAAGGAAAGAAAATTATAACAACAAAGAAATTAGTGAAAATTAACGATTCCTATTATACAGATAAGGACACTATTGATACTGATAATTCTTATCCATTTTTATCTCTCAAAAAAAATAAAAAATTGCAGGAAGATAAATTTTCTCTTTTAAATGATAGTATAATTACTGGTCTTAAAAATGGGAATAATTTTTATACAGAAATTAAATCAAATAATAAACCTGTTAATTATAAATATTATTATGACGAAAACTACCATATTAACAAAATAGTATATGTTATTGGAAATAAAACTTATATTTATAAATAAACATTTGATAAATATTAAAAATAAAAGGCTTCCCAAACTAGGAAGCCTTTTTATTCAAAATACTGATATAATGATGGAATTATACCATTTTAACCTTTATATGTTATAAATAATTATTATCTTAACCTGAGTTCGGGATAAGAAACAAAGGTTTAAGTCAGGAAGCTGGAAGAGGGAAGCTGGAAGTTAATATTGGACAAATAATTTCTGGTAGCTATCGTAAAATTTGATGAAGTACTTCTTAAAATATGAATGAAATTGATTTTCAGCTGTTTTCAAACCTCAATAACTTCCAGCCTCCAGCTTCCAGCTTCCAAATCTTATTTTCAGGTAAAGTGCCTTATCCCGAACTCAGGTTATCTTAGTGTCATGGGAAGAAAAAGGAATTTTGAGATCATCGAGAGCCTGTCCACTTTGCCCGCCTGTAAGTCTAAGGTGTCGGGTTATAAAAAAGCCCATCGTTTAACAGCATTGCTACTTATCAAGGAAGAGAAATACAGGACTCTACAGGAAGTTGCGGATCATTTATCCATTCATTTTATGACTCTGGAAAGGTGGATTTCGGATTATAAGGAGCTGGGGATAGACAAGTATTTAGGAGAAATTAGAAGAAATAATCTTTTGTTTTGATAATGATGAAGCAGGAAAAACCGCAGTTGAGAAATACGGAAAAGTTTTGCAGGAAGAAATCCCAAACATTAAAATATCAAGCGTAGAACTTCCTAATAATGATGCTAATGAAACTTTGCAATTGCATAATGAGGAAATATTTTTAGAATTATTAGAGAAACGAAATTTTTTATTCAACTGAAAATCAGTAATTTTGAAAAAGCGAGAACAGAGCAGCGTTCAAAAAGGAAGCGTTCGCGCGAGGAAATTGTTGAGTAGAATTAGTTGAATATTGATCCTCTTACAGAGAAGATGACAAGACATAGCCCTTATAATTATGTGTTTAATAACCCGATGAGATTTATTGATCCTGATGGTAGAGCACCACTTGATGATCATTTTAATAAAAATGAACGATTTATGTATAGAGACAACAAAACAACGAATAATATTATAGTACATACAGATCAAGGTAATGCCAAGTTATCTCAATTGGATTATAGTAAACAAGGAACAAGGAAGGCCGTCAGTAATATTATTGCCCATTATGCCACTCAAAAAGGATTGTCAGGATATTATGGAGTAAGCACTAAAATAAAAAGTGAGAATACAGGTGCTATAACATCCCGAAATAGTGGGACAGTATTTTATAATGCTAAACAACTTGCAAAAGGTGGTTATGATAATTTATATGATTTAAAAAACACTTTAGATCACGAAGCGGGAAAAAATGGACATAAAAATGAAGCTATTAATGGTAAATATACATATTTAGCTCATGCAAAAGTTTATCTGGGACAATCTAAAACTTCAGACTATCAAAATTCAACAGAAAGAAATCAGAATTCTGTCGCTTATGGTTTTGCTCAAAGGTTATGGAATACCTACAAAAAAGATGAAATCTCTTGGGATGGTATGAACCCTTATCTAGAAGATTTCAACAAGAATAATACAGGAGGTGTTCAAATATATCCAATTGGAGGATATGAAGGCGATCCAATGCAAATAATTATTCAAAATGATGCTATAAAATATGATCTCCAAACAGTTGAAAAAATGACAAATCCCAATGATTAAATTTTTTAAATATTTACTTGCTGCTACAATAACAGTAAGTTGTACAAGCCCCAGTGATAAAATAAAACATGTTATTTTATATAGTGATAGTATAGGTTATTGGAATTATGAATGGCCTAGAGATAGAGCAGAGTTTTATGCTTTTACTTTCAAATTTTCTAACAATAATAAGCTTACTAAATATTCATATTCTAAAGTTAAAAATAAAAGATGGCTATTTTCAGATGATGGTATTGACCAAAGGTTGGAGTGGGGTGTTGCTGATGATTCCATATTTACTTTAATGAATTATAATTCACAGATTAAGGTTACTAAGTATAATAAAGACACCATCTGGCTTTATGATAGAAAAGAAAAGGAGAAATCAATGCTGATTAAGGTAAAAGGAGATTTAAACATTGAAAAATAAATATCCTTAATAACAGAGAGTCCTTTGCTGTAAATTATATGACTTTGAGTTAATAAAAATCACTGCAATTTAGACTGCAGTGGTTTTTATTAATAAGTTTTATAAAATCTTATATTTACAATTATACAGATCAGGTTGGAAATATAAGGGTAAGGTATTACCATGGAAATAATGGTAGCGCAGAAGTTCTTCAGAAAAATAATTACTATCCGTTTGGACTAAGGTATAGTTCAGGCGGAAATATCGGAAATCCTGCGTATAAATACCGTTTCAACGGGAAAGAAGAACAGGACGAACTTGGTGCTTATGATTTTGGAGCAAGGATGTATTCATCAGATGCTCCACATTTTTGGCAGATTGATCCATTGGCTGAAAAGATGCCTTTTATCTCACCTTATGCGTTTGGGTTTAATAATCCTATTCGTTATACAGATCCAGATGGCCGTGCTCCAAATGATATTATTATCCGCTATTTGGCCTCTGATGGAAAAATACATACATATGATTATAAATATGGAGCCAATTATACAGGAAATAACAAATACTTAATTGCTTTCCACAAAGCAGCAAACTATTTAATCGCCAATGGAGCAGGAGAAAATCTTAAAGCTTTAGAAACAAGAAAAGAAAAAGTATACGTAACTAATATAGGTTATACGGATGAAGTTGGGGCAAATTTTGATAATATAGATAAAATTACATGGAATCCAATAAAAGGAATCCAAACCCTGAATGGAAAAAGATTATCACCTACAGCAGTATTAGATCATGAAATGGATCATGCCGAAGATTATTTTAAGGATTCTGATAAACATATGTTGAATGTAAGGAAACTTACTGGAGATAAATATCATAATGTTGAAGAGATGAGAGTCATTCAGGGGAGTGAGCAATCTACAGCTAAGAAATTAGGATTGATTAAAAAAGGTGAAGTTACTAGAAATGACCATGAAGGTCCTATAATTACTACAGTAGGAGTTACTTCAACTAGAAAGCTAAATGAAATACCGGAAATTATAATAACCCCAAAAAAGAAAAAGTAATGAGAGCTTTATTCAATATTTTATTAATATTCATTTTTTCACTTTTTTCAAATTGTCAAAAATCGAGATCCGAAATCCATTATATTAATTTATATACTACAGCGATTACATTAGTAAAATGTGAAAATTTAAAGAAATCTTCTAATACAAAGAGTATTACCTTATCTGATGAAGAAAATAATAAATTAGCAAATATTTTTTTACAACTAAAACCTATAAAAGGAAGTTTGGATATAGATGCAAGGGTTTATGGTTCAGTCTATGATGGTTCTAAAAAACTGGATTTTTGTTCAGGTATTGGAGTTATAGAAATAAATAATAAAAAATATTTTGTTGATGATAACCTCAGAAATTATTTAGAGCAATTAACAACAGGAAAGAGATAGTTATTAATAGACCCCTATTCTCAGTTTAAGCTGATAACAATAAAAACCATTGCAGTGGTTTTTATTACTGGGATTTAGAAAATCTTATATTTACAATTATACAGACTAGGTTAGAAACATAAAAGTATCTTTCTATAAAAGGGTCTGACCGAACATCTATGTATAGACAGAGTTACTAATTATTATCCTTTTGGGTTAGAGTTTAATGAAATGCTGAAGTTACCAAAAACTACGAGTTCATATGGGGGTTCAAAGGGCATAATCCGGGTGATTTAGGTGAGGATTTACGAGATAAAATATTCGTAAAGGTAAGTCAGTCAACCACATCTAGAAATAAAAATAATGATAATGATAAAAAAATCAGTTTGTAGTTTAATAGTTATATTGTTGTTCTGCTTTAGTTGTTCAAAATCTAAACAACAATATAATAATCCTGTTTTTGCAACTTTTTTTAAAAAGTTAAACAATGAGAGTGCTGAAAAATTTTATGAATCATATTATCAAGATAAACCAAATGAATATAAAGAAGCATATCTTCAAGTATTAAAAGATCTTAAGAAATATAATTCTGAATTTACAATTATAGATTATGACCACTATAAAGGAGAAAAACCAAATTTAGATGGATTAACCAAAGGTGTCTATATTTTAGAAAATGACAATATAAAAGACAAAATTTTTGTAAAAGTCGAAAATAATAAAGTAAAGTATTTACTCTCAATAGGCAAAGGAAAAGAGGACATTATTGGTTGGCTTTAAAGTCATTGATATTTTTTGTAGTAAGTTTTAAATGTTTAGATTTTCTTAAAGGACCTGGAATCGATAAGAAATATGTCTATACAGCTCTTGATAATAAAAATTAAAGTAAATCTGAGAGGCAAAATAATGGAA
The DNA here is from genome assembly GCF_058245615.1 of Chryseobacterium sp. UF-290. Taxonomy (NCBI): domain Bacteria; kingdom Pseudomonadati; phylum Bacteroidota; class Flavobacteriia; order Flavobacteriales; family Weeksellaceae; genus Chryseobacterium; species Chryseobacterium sp. UF-290. Next base: position 57,392 of record NZ_JBSICB010000018.1, on the reverse strand, counting down.
CAATTTCAATAAATTAATTCAAAATATGAAAGCTTATAAATTTTTTATAGCATTATTCAGTATACTTATATTAAGCTGTACTTCAAAAAATATAAAAGAAGCTAATCAAATTATTAGTAAGATTGAGAATTATAGAAAAGTAAAACATATAATCCCTAATAATTTGGATATTATAGGGGTTCAAGAAACCGAAGAAGGGCCAGTATATTATAAAAAAATAGATTCATCAAATTATATGATCTGGGTTCAAGCAGAATCTTCCATAGATGAATCTAAAATATATTATTCAGATACCCAAAAGTGGGAAAATGGATTTAGAGAAGTAGAGAAAAACAATTCAAAATAGAGAGTTTTAAAGTCACCGAATTCGGTGACTTTCATAAACCACTATTATCCATTTGGGTTAGAATTTGGTGGAGAATTAAAAAATATTTCTAATGAAATTTAGACTTAGGAATAATTTCTTTGATTGACACATATGAGATAAGAACCCCATACCAACAAAGGAATAGCAATTTAGGCACACTTCACTAAATAAAAAACCTTCATTTCTGAAGGTTTCTGTTATTTATAAGCTTCGATTTTATCGGTAAGCGTATTGATAAAGTTCTGTAATGGCTTTTCTACCATCATTTTGATGAAAGGATTGAATTTTCCTTCAAACAACATCTGAACTTCAGTTTGGTTATCATTAATAGGGTTTAGAGTTGCTGTTAATGTAAAGTCTAAACTTGAACTTGCAGATCTCAAAACAGCTTTATGATCATCCACCTCATCTATTTTCAAGGCGATTTCCGGCATTCCCTGTAGTCCGAATTTAAACCCGTTATCTCTTGTTTCAAACTTTTGAAGACCATCCGGCATGAAATCTTTGTAATTTTCAGGAGATTTCAGCAATTCCGTTAGCTCTTTAGATGATTTATTGACAATAATTTTTCGTCCTTCTAAATTCATTTTTTATTTTTGTATTTAAATTCTTAATTCTTACAAATGTATAAAGTTTTTGTGAACGAAAAAAAATTATTGATATCTAAGCATCCTGAAGAACTTGAAAAAAAGCTTGGGTATGAAAGTTTCACGACTTTAGAGATTGCATTGGATCTTTTAGAGAATACTTCAGTGAATGAGCTGAATGTTTTCGGCGAGAATATTGATGAGATCTGGCAGGAGTTTCAGAAGCTCTTCAGGATTATAGAAGCTGCGGGAGGACTTGTGAACAAATCCAATGGAGAAACCCTTTTCATCAGGAGGCTGGGCAAATGGGACCTGCCGAAGGGAAAAATGGAAAAAGGAGAATCCAGGGAAGAATCTGCAGTACGGGAAATCGAAGAGGAAACCGGCCTGAGAGACGTTGAGCTTGTTAAGTTCATCAATACAACCTACCATATCTATGTAGAAAGAAATGGAGAAAAGATTCTGAAATGCACGCATTGGTTTGAAATGAACTTCAACGGGGAAGATACCTCAAAACCTCAAACAGAGGAAGGCATTACTGAAGTTGCCTGGAAAAGCATCACTCAGATCGAAAATGAAGTGTTTCCAAGCACATTCCAGAATATCAAGTTGATCGTGAAGGAATTTTGGGATTCGAAGAGATAATTATATAAGCTGGAAACCAGAAGAATGAAGCTGGAAGTTACTCCCTAAAGATCAACTTCTGGCGGTCGTTAACAAGAAAATTACCAAAAGAGAATTGTTATTATTCATATTCCACCTTCAATAGCCTCTCTCCTATCCTCCAGCTTATTGACTAAATAAAGTCTATTATTTTTTCCAAAGCCACTCCTCTTGAGCCTTTCAGTAATATATTGTCAGATTGAATTTTATTTTGCTTCAGGTATTCAATTAAGGTCGCTGTATTTTCAAAGGCAAGTTTCGACGGATTGACTGCTTTAAAATGTTTTCCCACTGTAATAATTTCATTGAATCCCAGATCCTGGGCCAGCTTCAAGATAGTCTGATGCTCTTTCCCGCTTTCTATCCCCAGTTCAAGCATGTCACCGATAATGATGGTCTTACTCCCTTCAAAAGTGATAAAATTATGCAGTGAAGCAGTCATAGAACTCGGATTGGCATTATAGGTATCCAGCACCAAAGTTCTGTTTTCTTTTTTTACCACCTGTGAACGCATATTCGTAGGAGTATAGTCTTCAATGGCATGCTTTATCTTTTCAAAGCTGATCCCGAAATGAAGCCCCAGGCTCGCCGCAGCACAAAGGTTTGTAAAATTATACTCCCCTGTCAGTTTTGAAACCGCTTTTATGCCTCCATAACTTAATCCTACAAAATGTTCTTCAGAGAACGCTTCAAAATTATAAGCGGAACCTTCTTTCCCAAATGTTATAACAGGTGAATAGCTTTCTGTTTTCTCAACCTGTATAGGATCATTTTCATTAACGACAATAGTCTTGTGATTATTCTTAAGGTAATCATACAGTTCAGACTTCCCTTTGATCACACCTTCAAAACCGCCAAAACCTTCCAGATGCGCTTTCCCGAAATTGGTGATATATCCGAAATCAGGCAGTGCTATTGTACACAGAAATTCTATTTCTTTCTGATGATTGGCTCCCATTTCTATAACAGCCATTTCATGCTCGGGTTTAATGGAGAGAATGGTCAGCGGAACCCCAATATGATTATTCAGATTTCCGGACGTATACTGTACATTAAACTTCTCCGAAAGGACAGCATGGATCAGTTCCTTCGTGGTAGTCTTTCCGTTACTTCCGGTAAGTCCTATAAAAGGGATGGAAAGCCTGCTTCTGTGATAAATGGCCAATTGCTGTAAAAACTCAAGTGTAGACGGAACATAGAAAATGTTTTTATCTCTGTTTTCAAATTCCTGCTGCTCAACGATGACAGCCAGGGCTCCATCATCAATAGCTTTTTCCGCTAAAGTGGCTGCATTGAAATTATCACCTGAAAAGGCAAAGAAAATATCATTTTCTGCAATCTTTCTGCTGTCGATCGTTACTTTATTGGCCTGCAGAAATAAAGGATAAAACTGTTCTATATTCATGCTTCAAAAATAAAAAAACCTTCCGGAAATCCGGAAGGTTTTTTGTAAGTATTTTTTGATAAATATTATCTTCTAGTTCTACTCTTATCGTTGGTTCTGGCATCCTGTGCAACACGGAAACCAATCCAGCCATAAGCTCTGCTTTGATTTTTATATCTTCTTTGTCCCGGATCCAGCCAATATGCTGTATCCTGCCAAGAACCACCTTTTACAACTCTGACATCGTTAGAAATTCCGGAAGTTCTATCTTTGGAATCTTTTTGCATTTTCACTCTGCCGCTTGCATCTACAACGAAGCTTCTCTTAGGAGAATTATACATATCGAATCCTGAAGCAGAATCTGAAGCTCTGTAATATTCTAAAGAAGATTGTCTGTCACCATCTCTGTAGTTTCTGTAATCAGCAATCGTTTCTCTTTCGAATTGTCCGGGAAGACCTTTGTATACTAATCTTCCGTCAGCAAGAGTATCATACTTGATCGAACCTTCGTCTATCATTTTGTAAGTTCCGTCACCGTTTCTTACGATAGCCTGAGGCATATTACCTCTATAGTAATTGAAATCGTTGTAATCTTCATCAATGATAGGTCTGTAAACATCAGCAGTCCATTCTGCAACGTTACCGTACATACCATATATTCCTAAATCGTTAGATGGGTATTGTCTTACATCTGAAGTTTGTGCAGATCCGTCATTCTTCCATCCTGCGATACCTGAATAGTCACCTTTACCCATTTTGAAGTTTTCAAGGAACATTCCTCTGTCTCTTCCTTTGGTACCTCTTAATTTTTCGATTTCAGGTTTTTTTCCAAGGTATTGGTTGTATTCTCTGTTCTTAGCCATACCAAGAGCAGCATATTCCCATTCTACTTCGGTAGGAAGTCTGAATTTCTGTACCATTGAAGCATTAGGAGCTCTGTTTGCAGCTAGCAACCTCTGGTTGGTAGTTTTCATACCAGATTTCTGCTGCATTCTTTTCTCGTTGATGTACCCTTGCATTTCAGGATCATTCGATTTGAATTTATCCATGTTGAAAGCAGTACCTCCCTGGTTATTGGATTCATTGATGTACAAATCCTTAGCAATAACACCAGCCTGCATCAAAGCTTTTTCATTCGCTCTGTCTGTCAGCCATTCACAGTATCTGTTTGCCTGAGTCCAGGAAACTCCTACCACCGGATAGTAATCGAATTCCGGAGAACGTAGGTACGTCTCATTATAATCGTTTCTAGCTAATTTGTTGTCCCATAGTAAGGTATCCGGTAAAGCACCGTTATAGATCTCCTTAAAACTCGGGTCACTTGGTGGGAACACATACTTCAACCATGTAAGGTATTCGCGGTATTCATAGTTAGTAATCTCAGTTTCTCCGATAAAGAATGAACTTACCTGCATCCTGCGAGGTGTGTTATTCCAATCGTGCATAACATCATCTTTCACTAATCCCATTGTAAAAGTTCCACCTTCTACATATACCATTCCCGGCCAACCCTTCTGCTTCTGTTGCTTTCCTGCAAAAAACCAACCCTGTTTTTCGTTTGGTTTCCAACCTGTTTTACTGACAAACTTTTTGGTACCTCCACCTTTGTTGGTCCCCGATCCGCCACAGCTGGTTAATGCAAGTGTAGAACTTAATGCTATTAATGAAAACAACTTTAGTTTTTTCATAGTCGATATAAATATTTTCAAAGTACAAAGAAAAAATAAATTATTCAATAAATCAAATAAAGATTTGATTTTTTTGAAAAACGATAACAAATTAATTTTATTGTATCACAATTTAATTCTAAAATTTTCATTTATTTTGTAATTTAGCAATTTCAATAGTAAACATGAAACGAAAAATCACGCTTTTATCTTTAATCGCTTTTGCATCAACATTTTACGCCCAAAGAAACACCATAGAATGGAATGGTTCTAAAATTCAGGACTTTGGTGAAACAAAAATTAATCTTCCAATTTTTAAAAATGAAGGTTTTTCTTTCAGCCAAAATAATGTTTTTATAACAACCAAGCAAAAAATCGGAGAAAAGCAGCTAAAAATTTCGGACCTGACCTGGGAAAGCGTTTCCAATCAGGAATTATTTGAGCTGGATAGAGGCAGTCTTCCTGATTATGATATAACAGACGTTTCATATTATACATTAGAAGGAGAAACCTATGCCAGCATCAATGTTGCTTTGTTTAAAAATGTAAAAGGCCGGGTTCTGAGATTATCTTCATTCAACGTATCCGAAGCTGCTCTCCCTGTAAAGATGACAGGCGGGGTCAATAAAATAGGAACCATAGGCAATCCGCTGTCCAGTGGCAACTTTTACAAAATAAAGGTTGATAAATCCGGGATCTTCAAGATCACTGCACAATTTTTAAGAGATAATGGGATCAATCCCTCTTCCGTGAATCCTAAGAATTTCAGGATTTATGGGAACGGAGGAATTATGCTTCCTGAATTCAACCAGGATCCGAGATATAGTTCCCTCCAGGAAAACGCCATTCAGGTAGTGGGTGAAGATGATGGGGTATGGAATGACAACGATTATGCCCTTTTCTATGCTCAGGGACCGGACGGATATAATCTTTACGACCCGAATAACGGAAACGGCTTTAAAAGAAGAGACACCAGATTTTTTGAAAGAAGCAATAATGTAAAGAACATCTACGAAGACTTCTCCTACTATTATATCAACTTTGATAAAGGTGCGGGAAAAAGAGTTCAGAACATTGACGGAACCCTGCCTGCCCAGCTGATCACCAGATATGACAATTACCAGGTGGTGAATAAAGATGAAAAAAACCTTATCAAAGTAGGAAGAACATGGGTGGAAGAAATTCCTTTCAACAATGAAAAGAATATAACATTCACTACCAGCTCCCCTATTCAGGCTAATGATGTAATACGCTACAGAACACAGGTAATCGCTTACAAATCACAGCAGAATAGCATCAACTTTAAGCTCAATAACCAGGCTCCGTATTCAAAAGATATTCCTGCCGACTCAGGAGGAGTTCAGTATAACTTCTATCCTATACAATATACAGGAACGATTTCCAATCTTACAGGAAATCAGATTACAGTCAATTATAATCCTGATATTTCTAAAAACCCTAACGGGACCTTCTACTTCGATTATATTGAAGTACAATACAAAGAAAATCTCGCGTTCAACGGTTCACAGATGAACTTCAGAGATTATTCCATTGCAAGTGGAAGCAATAACGATTACGGTTTCAGCATTACCAATGCCGGCAACCTTGAGCAGGTTTGGGATGTTACAGATATTACAAATGCTAACAGGAGGGTCAATAAAGCGGGGGCAGGCTCTTTCAGCTTCGCCTATACGGCATCAGATCCTAATTTCAACAACGAATTTGTAGCATTTCGTGCGGATGCGGCTTTCAGTCCTCAATTTGTAGGAAGAATTGCCAATCAGAATCTTTCTGCTTTACAGAATGTGGATTACCTCATCCTTACTATACCTGAAATGATGGGACAGGCACAAAGACTTGCCAATTACCACCAGACAGCAAATAATTATAAGGTAGAGATCGTAGACGTCAATAAAGTGTACGAAGAATTTGGAAGCGGAAGCAAAGACCTTACTGCCGTAAGGGATTTTGTTACCATGCTCAATGCAGGAGGAAGGCTAAAGTATGTATTCATTCTTGGAGACACTTCATTTGATTACAAAAACAGAATTCCCAACAACTCGAATGTGGTCAGCAGCTACCAGAGTGAACAGTCTGCTGATGTGGTATCTTCATTCGTGACAGATGACTATATTGTAATGACCCAACCGCAGACTTCTCTTTTAATTGAGAATAACTTACCGGATGTGCCTGTAGGAAGAATTCCGGCAGCCAACGTAACGGAAGCCGGAAATATGATCAGCAAAACACTGGCTTATTACAATTCCCTGCCGGGACAATCAAGTCCTTTTGGGGAATGGCGTATGCGGCTTGATTTCGTAGTGGATGACAATAATGAAGGAGGAAGCCCCTTCCATAATGTTATGAACGCTTCCTTAGCCAGCATATTTGAGCAACCGGGCCAGCAGGAGCTTAAAGAATATAATGTCAAAAAATTATATATGGATGCGTTCCCTGCTCAAAGTACCTCAGCAGGATTAAGATTCCCGCAGGTGACTCAGGCAATTTCCAACGCCATAGGAAACAGCTTATACCTGTTCTATTTTGGTCATGGAGGAATCAACGGCTGGGCACAGGAAAGGATATTAACCAGTACAGAGGTTCAGAATGCCAACAACTTTTCTAATGTATACAGCAGATTTCCGTTTGTATCTACCATCACCTGCGAATTTACATTATGGGATGAACCGGGAACCAATTCTGTAGGAGAACAGTTCATCAAACTAAAACAGGGAGGGGTTTCGGCAATGATTACCTCCAGCCGTGCCATCGGTGTAGATTATGGACGTGATTTTACCAATACATATACCCAAAATATATTTAAGTTAACCAATGATGACTTTAATACCCTGGGGTATGCCCATTTAATTGCAAAAAAACAGAAAGGCCCTAACAACAATCACCTCAAGGTAAATTTCCTGGGTGATCCTGCCATGAAATTAAGCAGACCTCAAAGATTACTGACTATTGATAATATTGAAACCCCTGTTCCGGGATTGATCAGAGGACTTGATTTTGTAAAGATAAAAGGACATATCAATAAGCCTGACGGTACCCTGAACAATACATTTAATGGAAAGGTGGCCATCAATATCTTTGATAAGAGGCTGAATAAAAAAACATTGAATAATATCGGTGTTTTAACGCCAATATTAGAGTATACAGAAGAAGGAAGTGCTATCGTAAAAGCCGCAGGAACAGCAGTAAACGGAGTATTCACGGCAGAATTCTATGTTCCTAAGGACATTAACTATGCCGTGGGAGAAGGAAGAATATTGGCTTACGCGGACAATAAATCAACTGATGTTTTCAACAATCAGGCGGTACAGGTAGGTGACATCAATCCAAACGGGATCAATGATAACGAACCTCCAAAAGTAAAACTGTATATGAACAACACCAACTTTGCGGATGGTGGAATTACCAATCAGAATCCTATGCTTCTTGCCTGTCTGACAGACGATACAGGAATCAATTCTACAGGATCAGGAATAGGCCACGATATTACGGTATACTTAGACGGGCAGATCATCAATACGGTTATTCTGAATGATTTCTATGCTCCGGGAGAAGGAAACGGATGTCTGAATCCGAGTCTTGCTGACTACCAGAAAGGAAACGTAACCTATCCTTTCAAAAATCTTTCGATCGGACAACATCAATTGACATTTAAAGTTTGGGATATAAACAATAATTCGACAACTGCCACGTTAAACTTTGAAGTTAAGGATGAATCTGACCAGCACCTGATCATTAACCGTCCGCTGAACTGGCCGAATCCTTTTACCAATAAGACGTATATCCAGTTTGAACACAACTGTGATGATATTCTGGATGTGAACGTACAGATTTATACCATTACAGGAAGATTGGTAAGAACTTTATCTCAGCCGGTAGTCGCAGAACCGTTCCTGCAGGGCTTCAGAACCCCTCGTCAGGCAATAGAATGGGACGGAAGAGATGATTTTGGGGCTACAGTTGCAAAAGGTACGTATATTTTTAAGATATTTGCAAAAAGTCAAAATCAAGAAAAATGCAAAGGAAGTGCTACAGCTGTAGAAAAAATGGTACTTTTGAAATAAATTAACAAATACATAGATAATAAAATTAATAAAAAACTGATAATATATAAAAGACAACATATGAATTTAACTACTAAACTGCTTTTAGGATTTGGTTTGAGTGCTGGTTTTTTAGGCTATTCGCAAGATTTAAGTAAAGTAAACCCAGTACTTACCGGAGCTCCTTTTCTAAGAATTGCGCCAGACGCAAGGGCCGGAGGTATGGGAGACCAAGGGGTAGTCACCTCTCCGGATGCATTTTCACAGTTCTGGAATGCGGCAAAATATCCTTTTAGCAGAACAAGTTCTTCCATAGGTCTTAACTATACACCTTATATGGGAAAACTTACCAATGATGTATTCTTATTATATGCTTCTTTCCATAAGTTCTTGGGACAGGAAGAAAGATCTACAATCTCTGCAAGTATCTATTATTTCAACATGGGACAGGTAGACCTGACTCAGCTGGTAGGTACAGAAATTGCTTCAATGGGTACATCAAAACCAAACGAATTCTCTATTGACGTTGCCTACGCTTTGAAACTTTCTGATTCGTTCTCTGGTGCCGTTACCGGTAGATTTATCCGTTCAGACTTAGCCGGAGGATTTAATACTGATACTACGCTTAAAGCCGCAAACAGTTTTGCGGTAGACGTTTCAGGATACTATAACTCTCCGAGATTCTCAAGTATCGGTGGATATGACGGTAAGATTAATGCCGGTTTAGCCATTCAGAACTTAGGTCCGAAACTGGATTATACAGGAAATGAAGAATCAAGGTCTTATCTTCCTACGATGGCAAGATTAGGGGTTGGCTATGATATGTATCTGGATGATCTTAATAGAGTCGGAATTTCTGTAGAAGGTTCAAAACTTTTGGTTCCGGGATCTGAATATGTGGGAATAGACCCGAATACAAGACAACCAAGATATGAAATCCCGAATGTAGGTCCAATGGCTGGTATCGGAAAATCTTTCAAAAATAAGAACAGTATCATGTATAGTGGTGCTTTGGAATATTCATATGACAATGCTTTTTCTGTAAGAGGAGGTTACTTCCATGAAAGTGAAGAGCAGGGAGCAAGACAATTTGCAACAGCAGGTGTAGGTTTGAGATACCGTTCTTTCGGTCTGGATCTTTCTTACCTGATCAATATGTCCAAGATCAACAGTGCTCTGGATAACACCCTTCGTTTCGGTCTTACCTGGAACATCGGAGAAGAAACATCCAACAACGATCGATAAAAACAGAAGATAATTATAATCATATAAAAGCCTCATCGCATTGATGAGGCTTTTGTATTCAAAAAATGAATGAGAAATATCCTTAATCCCCATTTGCATTCTTAAAGATCAATCGCCAATCCGCTGCGGTTGTCATTTTTTATACGCCGGTAATTCACCATTGGCATTTCTAAAAATAAATTATTTTGAGTCTCTGAATAGCTGAATCGTATAATCAAGCAGTCTCTTATCCCCATAGTCTCCATGTCCGGGAACTACAATTTTCACATCCGGATATTCATTTTTAACTTTTTCAACCGTATTTGACCAGGCTGAAACATTTGCATCACCCAGATATCCTTTACTTGCCTCAAGTTCCTTCAGCAGGCATCCCCCAAACAAGATATGCTCACTTGGGAAATAACTTACAGAATTGTCTTTTGTATGGCCTTCTCCAAAGAATTTTGTGATCGTTTCTTTATCACCCACTTTTAAAACAATAAAGTCATTAAAGCTGTTTTCCGGAACTGTAAAATTATTCTCCCTGGCCAGCTCAATAGTCTTGGAATATGAATAAGAGGGAATATTCTTATGATGAAATGCCTGCAATCCTCCCAGACTATCATCATGAAAGTGGGTCGGAATAACGGCATTAATTTTTGAATGCAGCTTTTCACCAATCCATTTGATTAGCTCTTCAGAGCCTTTGTCATTGGTAGGGGTATCAAACACAATGGTTTCATTATTATGTTTTACGATCAATCCATTACAGGGAACATTTCCAAAATCATTGGTTGATTTGAAGGAGGTATGAATAAAAGCATTTTCTGAAATTTGGGTAATGATCAAACCATCTGACCTGTATATTTCTTTTGCCTGAAAAATACTTTTATTCTGGGAATTACACCCTAAAATGGTGAAAGAAAATAAAATAATGAATATGTCTTTAATTGTGCCTTTCATGTGTTTACCTATTTTTTTAAGTAGGTTAAATTAAGAATTTACAAAGTAATATCTTTCAGAGATAATGTTAAAAGTCAAGAGTAAATGATCTATCCGCTATGTCTGTGAATTTATGATCCCAGACATTCACCGTTCACCTGTCGAAGCAAAAATTCTCCATTGACAATTACAAAAAATTATTATTAAAAAAATATAACATTTAAGTTTACAAAAGTCTCTTTTTTATGGCGATTTTTTTAAATCCAATAGCTATTTTTGCAGTATGAACTATTCAGCGGAACTCAAAAAATTTGTCACCAGCCAATATGTATATTCTGCGATCAGGATTACATTAGCTACTGTTCTGCCCTGTTTAGTCCTCGCGCACTTTGGAATTCTGAAAGAATATTTCCTCTTTCCTCTCGGAACCAGCTTTGTAGCGCTCACCGATCAGCCCGGGCCTTTTATCCGAAGAAGAAATGCGTTGGCCTTTGCTATATGCTGTTTTGTCTTCGTAGCGCTCATTGCCAGTCTTGTTATGAATTTTAAGATCCTGGTGCTTCTTGAGATCATCATATTTGGTATGTTTTTCTCCCTGATCGGAGTGTACGGACAAAGATTGGCTGCTGTAGGTTCATTATCACTCGTTGTACTTGCCATTTTTATTGACGGCCATCTCACCGGAAGCAATATTTTAAAAAGCCTGCTTATCTTTACCTGCGGAAGTATCTGGTTTTTACTGATCTTCCTTGTGGTAACCACGATCCGTCCTTATAAGCTGGCGGGGCAGATGATCGGAGAAAACTATCTTCAGCTCGCTGAATTTTTAAAGATCAAAGCTAACTATTATCAGAAAAATCCTGATTTTAACAAGCTTACCACACAGGTTATCGCCAAACAGATTGAAATAAAGAATCTTCAGGAAGACACCAGAGAAACTGTTTTTAAAACAAGGACCATTGTCAACGAATCGACAACGACCAGCCGTTTGCTGATGCTGATGTTCCTGAACTCCATGGACCTCCATGAGAAGCTGATGACCTCTGAGAGTGACTATCAGAAGCTGCAGCAGAGTTTCGAAGACAGCATGATCCTGGTGAACATCCATGACTATCTCAATCTTTTGGCTGAAGAGATCACCAATATCGGAATCGCGCTCCAAAGCGGTACGAGAGCAAAACCGATGTTTAACCTTGAGCTTGAATTAAAGAATCTCAACTATAATTATTTCGAACTTAGAAACAGACAGCTGTCTTCTGAAAGTCTGGAAAATTTCATGGTCCTGCGTCAGATCCTGATGCGTATCAATGAAATTACCAAAGAGATCAACGAGATCTATAAAGTCTTTTCACAGGACGTAAAGCTTGCAAAAAGTTTATCTACCGGATTAGACCTGAAAAAGTTTATGCCGAATGAGCCGAAACTTAATTCCAAAGTTTTAAGGAACAATATTTCATTATCATCCTCTCATTTCCGTCATGCCATAAGAATTACCACAGCGTTGTTGCTTGGATATCTTTTCTCTATGTTTGATTTTCTGGGACTGGGGCATACTTACTGGATATTAATTACCATCACGGCTATCTTAAAACCGGCCTACTCCATCACCAAGCAGCGAAACCTGCTTCGTCTCTATGGAACTGTTACAGGAGCGACCATTGCATATATCATCCTGCATTTCGTGCATATCAACAGTGTTCTGCTTGCGATCCTGCTGATCAGTATGATCATGTGCTTCAGCTTTTTGAAAGGGCGGTATTTCTGGGCAGTATTATTTATGACGATCTATGTTTTCCTGAGCTTCAATTTCCTGAATCCCGGAAAAGTAAATATTATTTTTAAAGACAGGGTTCTGGATACAGCTATTGCCGGGATCATAGCTTTCGCCGTTTCTTATATTGTATTGCCTGTTTGGGAACATACACAGAATCTGGATCTGATGAAGAAATCCGCAGCGGATAATCTCATCTATTTCCAGAGTGTGATCTCCAAATTCTTACAGGGGAATTTTGACATTGAAGAGTATAAAGTAAAACGAAAAAATGCGATCATTTCACTGGCCAACCTCTCTGATAATTTCCAGCGAATGATCTCTGATCCTAAAAACCAGCAGAAAAAACTGGAAGTGGTGCACCAGTTTGTAGCGACATCGCACCTGATCACAGCTTATACCGCTTCTCTTTCCCAGTACTCCAAAAGCAAAGAGCAATACCCTGAAATCGACGCTGAGAGCTGGAGCAGAAAAATTGAAGCGGAAATGCAGCAGACCTCTACCCTTCTGAATGGCAACGACGTCAATGAAACCCTGAAAATGGAAAGCCGCCTCGAACCTGAGGATTCCTCTATTGAAGATATGCTTCTGAAAAGAAAAACAGAGATAGAGGAAAATGAGATCGTAGACAGAAGAGATCCTGATAAAATTTCACATCTGACAGAGCTGAAGAATATTCAGGACATTCTGGAGCTGATCTATGATGTTGCGAAGGAACAGAGAAAAGTGATTGAAAAATACAGAAGCGAAAAGCACGCTACTCCTCCACAATCGTAAAGCAGTAGTCATCAAAAAACTCTACCCTTGCTTTGAATTCATCCGAAAACTGTTCGTCATAAACCCTGCAGCTTATTTTATGCAAATGTTTCAGCCTGAACGGTTTCACTTCGTAGTTCTTCTTTAATGACCAGTATTTTGAATGGTGAATTTTGTACATACTTTCCTTTACACTCCAGATAATCGTATAGAAAGTGTCCGCTTTATCTTCCGGAATGAACCCCCGTTCATTTTCATAGGTGAACTTATCAATAACCCTTAAGATCTTAGGATTAAACTTTTCAATGTCAATTCCTATTTTATTTTTGGAAATGGCAATTGCCGCGAAGGGAAAAGAATGGGTAATGGAAATTTCTGCATCCTGAGGAGAAAGAAAAGGTTCTCTTTCTTTATATAAAATCTTGGAGTGAGGCTTTAAGCTTTTCAACAGCTTACGCACCATGAGTACTTCCAGAAGCTTTTTGGGGTGATAATCCTTTACTTTTTCAGCATTTTCAGGTTCCAGTAATTGATTGATATCAAGTTCTTCACTTTCATCATATTTCCAAACAAGGATTGTAGCATTATCATCTGAAAAATCTCGGTAAAGGGGCATTCTTTTTGTATTGGGCAAAAATAGTAAAAAGAAGCGGAAAGAGAAAATAAGGGAAAGTTGGAAGATGGGAGCTGGAGGATGGAAGTTTATATTTGTCAATAAAAGTAAATATAAACTTATTTAGAAAATCCATTTAAAGGCAAACAAATTCTTCTCTTAACATGTATAACCTCCCTCTTCCCTCTTCCAGCTTCCTTTCTTATTTAGACTGATGATTCACATCATTTCTATGCTCAATGATTTCTAATTTCTCATCTACAAAATAAGCGCTTCCAAATCCGTTTACATAAGAACCTTTTACTGGTTGTAAGGCAATCAGGATAAAATCTCCCATTTCGGAAATAATATCTACTACCTTTCCATGAGTTTCTTTCAGCTGTGCAACCACCTGGTTCCACACTTCGAAATCCCTATCAATCTGAGAAGTGGTCGCTTCCAGTGTCAGTCTTTCACGGGCATAGATCTGCTTGGTGGCAGACTCGTCTTCTATGAACATCACAGAAGTTTTTCTTCCTTCTGAAAGGTTTTTGGTATGCTTTGCCATAAAAGATACCAGAATATAGAATGTGTTACCCACCTGAACAAAGGGTGCATAGCTGGAATTGGGGTTCCCTTCGGCATCAACCGTAGCCAGGATTACACTTTTGGTATTTTCTATCAGTTCCTTTACTTTAGGGGCAACCGGTTTTGCTTTCTTCTGGGCCTCCTGTGTATTTGTATGATCCATAATATAAAATTTATAAGATAAATAATTATTCAGAGTAAAAATCCTGTTTACACTTCAAAAGTTATTAAAGAACAGAGATTTAAGCAAAGATAAGGCGGAAAGGGGAATTTCCCTCATTTAAGTACGGAAAAAGAGGATTTTGTTTATTCCAATGACATGATATGCTGTCACATAGCCTTTTTATTTCTGACATTTTTTCAGTCCGGAAAGTGACAATTTTTCCAATTTGTAACTGGTATATTTTTTGTGATCAGACACATTGAGATCATTAAAATTTTATTGTTTAACCTTTAAAAATCGTTTGTTATGTCAATCGTAAAAAGAAACAATGGCAGTTTGCTCCCTGCCAATTCACGTACGCTGTTCGATGACTTTTTCAGCCGCGAACTTTTTAATTGGGGCAATAACAATTTTTCTTCAACACTTACCACTATCCCATCGGTAAACATCAAAGAAAACCCGGACAATTTTGAAGTGGAAGTGGCAGCACCGGGTATGGAAAAACAAGATTTCCAGATTACTCTTGAAGGTAATCTTCTAACGATTTCCTCTTCCAAGAAAAATCAGAAAGAAGAGAGTGATACCAATTACACCCGCAGAGAATTCAGCTATCAGGCATTCCGGCGCAGTTTTGAGCTTGCCAAAAATGTTGTTGATGAGGAAAACATTGAAGCGAGATACGAAAATGGCGTTCTGAAACTTACGATTCCCAAAACGGATGAAGCTAAAAAACAAGCTCCCCGCCTGATTGAGATCAAATAATCATCATTTTTCTTTACAAATTGGTTTTCCTCATTGGAAAACCAATTTTTGTATTACTGAGTAAGCATTAATTCATCATCAAACTTTCCAAACAGAATTACTATGAATGAATTACTTTGGTCAATATGCATACTGTGTCTTACTACATTGGGAATGATGTTTCTCCTGAAAAAGCTGAATCAGCCTTACATGATTGCCTACATTATAGCGGGAATAGTTCTTGGACCCCATATTTCAGGCGTATTCACAAATCCTGAGGCAATAGAAGCAATTGGAGAAATAGGAATTCTATTACTGATGTTTTTTCTCGGCATGGAAATCAATGTTCCTGATAACCGGAGCCTGCTGATAAAACCGGTCATAGCTCAAAGCATAAAAATCATACTGAGCTTTGTATGTGCAGCTTTGATAGGGAATATTATCGGACTTTCTTTGAACAGTATGATTCTTATTGCTGTCCTTTTTATATTCAACAGTACTGCGGTCGTCAGTGAGGTTTTGAGTAAGCATAAGACTTTAAAGACAGCCTTCGGAATGACCATCCTGAATATCCTTATTTTTCAGGATCTGCTCTTTGCTCCCGTATTAACAGTGCTAAAAGCCTGGAATAAAGAAGATTTTAAGCTAATCAACATTCTATTTCCTATCATCGTATGCTTTGCCATCTTTTTTATTCTTAAAAGGATAAGAAATACACAGGAAATCAAGGTGCCCGGGGTATTCCAGTCTATTGAAAAAGATCATGACCTGCAGGTATTTTTTGGATTATTCATCTGTCTTGGGTTCGGATTATTTGCTGAAATAGGAGGATTAAGCAGCGCACTCGGAAGTTTCATTGCCGGTATCATTGTAGGAAGAGTAAAACTTTTTACCTGGCTTGAACATTCGTTGATTCCTTTCAAAGTGTTCTTTGTTACACTATTTTTTGTATCAATAGGGCTACGTCTTGACATTACTTATCTGTTCTCAAATTTTCAGATAATTCTTATAGGAACATTTTTCGTTCTGTTAAGCAACAGCGTAATGTCTGCCGTTATTTTCCGTTTGCTGAAGTATGATTGGAAGGAGAGCTGGTACGGAGGAGCATTATTATCTCAAACAGGAGAGTTCGGAATTATGGCATTATCGATAGCCTATAAAGCCGGAATTATCGAATACAGCTTATACAAAGCCGGACTTGGAATCACCTGCTTATCTATTTTACTTTCCACGATATGGATTTCAGTACTCAAAAACCTGATAGAGAAAAAAACGGTACAGAATAAGATTAAAATTTGAAATAAAAACAGAAGCCTGATATACAGCAATAGAAATTGATCAGGCATTAAACCCACTAGTTTCAAATCATGTTTAATCTCATAAAACCGATCGTATTTACCGTTTTTTTATCTTAATTATTAATTGTAATTTTGCATTTCGTTATCAACTGAATTTAAAATTATTCATTAACATATGAGTACTACAACACAATACGTTCCTTATAAAGTTAAGGATATCTCCCTTGCAGAATGGGGAAGAAAAGAAATCACCCTTGCAGAGGCAGAAATGCCAGGTTTGATGGCTATCCGTGAAGAATACGGACCTTCTCAGCCACTTAAGGGAGCCAGAATCGCAGGATGTCTTCACATGACAATCCAGACTGCTGTACTTATCGAGACATTGGTTGCTTTAGGAGCTGAAGTTACCTGGTCTTCTTGTAATATTTTCTCTACTCAGGACCATGCTGCTGCTGCTATTGCTGCTGCAGGAATTCCTGTTTATGCTTGGAAAGGTTTAAATGCTGAGGAATTTGACTGGTGTATCGAGCAGACCTTATTCTTTGGCGAAGACAGAAAGCCATTGAACATGATCCTGGATGATGGTGGAGACCTGACCAACATGGTTTTTGATAAATATCCTGAACTAACAAAAGATATCAAAGGACTTTCTGAAGAAACGACAACAGGAGTACACAGGTTGTACGAAAGAATGAAGAACGGAACTTTGGTAATGCCTGCTATCAATGTAAACGATTCAGTAACCAAGTCTAAATTTGACAACAAATACGGATGTAAGGAATCTGCAGTAGATGCTGTAAGAAGAGCTACTGACGTCATGCTGGCAGGAAAAAGAGTGGTAGTTTGCGGATACGGAGACGTAGGTAAAGGTACTGCTGCCTCTTTCAGAGGAGCCGGTTCTATTGTTACAGTTACGGAAATTGATCCGATCTGTGCACTTCAGGCTGCAATGGACGGCTATGAAGTAAAAAGACTGGATACTGTGGTAGACAATGCAGATATCATCATCACTACAACCGGTAACTTTAACATCGTAAGAGGAGAGCACTTCCTTAAAATGAAAGATAAAGCGATCGTTTGTAATATCGGACACTTCGACAACGAAATCGATATGGCCTGGCTAAACACAAATTACGGTCAGACAAAATCTGAAGTGAAGCCTCAGGTAGATATCTATAACGTTGAAGGAAAAGAAATCATCATCCTTGCAGAAGGAAGATTGGTGAACTTAGGATGTGCTACAGGACACCCAAGCTTTGTAATGTCTAACTCTTTCTCTAACCAGACTCTGGCTCAGATCGAACTTTGGAACAACTCTGCAGCTTATAAGAACGAAGTATACATGCTTCCTAAGCACCTGGATGAAAAAGTTGCCGCTTTACACCTTAAAAAATTAAGCGTAGAGCTTGAAACCCTTTCTCCTGAGCAGGCTGAGTACATCGGAGTAGACGTAAAAGGACCATTCAAACCTGAGTATTACAGATACTAAGATTTGAATAAAATATTATACCATCCCATTATTTTCAATAGTGGGATTTTTTATTTCTAAGCTGTTAAATATTCCTCACTCCTTCCTGTTGTGGGAAGATTGCTACTGTATGAACTCATTCAGCTTTTGCATTTGTCACCGTATTTTTCCCATATTTTCCCGCCATTATAGTGAAGTTAATAAAAAATGAATATATTTAGCCCTTTAAACAAAACATTAATTCATGAAAAAGCAAAGAGTATCGAATGCGTTTGTCGCAGCATCTTGGGTGGCATTGGGAGCAGGAATGATCGGCTATATCGTAGGGCTTGCAAGAGCTGAAATGCAGCTGAATGAGAAAGGGTATTATTTTACCATCCTTCTTTATGGCTTATTTGCCGTTGTGTCTCTGCAAAAAGCTGTCCGTGACAGATTAGAAAACATTCAGGTAACAGATATTTATTATGGAATCTGCTGGTTTGCAACATTATCATCTATTGTACTGCTGGCCATCGGGCTTTGGAATGCCACTATACTTCCCAGTGAAAAAGGGTTCTATGCGTTTGCATTTCTTCTCGCGCTTTTTGGTGGCATCGCTGTTCAGAAAAATACCAGGGACAATATGATGCAAGACTGATAAAAACCAGAATACAGAAAAACATATAGTTTCTGATCTAAGCAGTAAGCCATTTTAAAAGAACTTTAATTAAGCTTTAAGTTCATAAAAAATAGAAACAGCCTTATCAAATGATGAGGCTGTTTTTTATGATTGCTTAAAATTAATGGTCAAAATGATTCGGATGCTGGGCTTTGATATCATCCACTGTTCCCAATACCTTATCTTTTAAAGAATCCTGGTATTTCTGAAGTTTTGCAGCCACTTCCTCATTAGCGCTTCCTAAAATTTTTGCCGCTAAAATTCCGGCATTCAAAGCACCGTTCAAAGCTACTGTTGCTACAGGTATTCCTCCCGGCATCTGAAGAATAGACAGAACAGAATCCCACCCATCGATAGAATTACTGGACAGGATCGGAACCCCAATCACAGGAAGTGTCGTACAGCTTGCCACCATCCCCGGAAGGTGTGCTGCTCCTCCAGCTCCGGCAATGATTACCTTCAGACCTCTCTCCTGAGCTGTTTTCGCATAATCGAACATTCTCTCCGGTGTTCTGTGTGCTGAAACTACAGTCAATTCATAGGGGATTTCCAGGCTTTTAAGAAAATTTGCGGCCTGTTCCATGATCGGCAGATCACTCTGACTGCCCATAATAATTCCTACCATCTTCAATTTTATTAGATGTCCAAAGATAAAAAATTAAAATGTAAAGCAGAAAACCTAAAGAAAAAAGCCAATGCATAATTTCTGAAATCTGTATCACAAAAAAACACCGTAACTGTACCCATACCATTCACTCCAAAACCACTAGATTTGTTTGTTACACTTTGATTTACCTTGAAAGATTACAAACTTATTTTTGCCGTTCTCACCGTTGCTATTGTCTGGGGAACTACATTTTTAGCGATTCGTATTGCTGTAGAGACCATTCCTGCATGGTTTGTAGCAGGAATCCGTCAGCTTCTGGCCTCAGTTATTATGCTTTTTGTGCTGCTTTCCAGAAAGGAATTCAAATGGATAGGCTGGAAAAACCTGGGCTACCAGATTATTTTTGCTTCACTGATGCTGGTAGTGGCCAATGGAATGACCACTGTAGCGGAAGAAAGCGTGTCAAGCAGCCTGGCTTCGCTAATCAGTGCCTGCTCTCCTATCCTTGTATTTCTGGGAAGTGTAGCTGTCGGTTTACAGAAGTTCAGCCTCAGGGCTTTTGCCGGTGTCCTGATGTGCTTCAGCGGAATACTTTTCATTTTCTGGGACGGGCTCAAAGATCTTTCAAACCCTGACTACAGAATGGGAATGATCTTTCTTTTCTGCGCCATTGCCGGATGGGCATCAGGAACAATTTTCACTAAAAAATTAAATATCCAGAGCGGAAATATTACGCTGAACCTGTTCTATCAATTTCTGTTTGCCGGTATTGTTCAGGTCGCCTTTGCCTTCCTGTTCTCAGAAAACTATAACTTCGGAAGCTGGACCTTAAAAAGCATTTCTGCAATGCTGTATCTTGCTGTTTTTGGTTCAGTAGCTGCATTTTTTGCGTTCCATTATGCTTTAACCAAAATTTCTCCGGTACAGGTTTCGATACTGGCATATATTAATACGATCATTGCTATATTTCTAGGCTGGCTGATCATGGATGAGCAGATTTCATTTAAATTCATTATTGCAGCAGCATTGATTATCTGCGGGGTTTTCATCATCAATTACAAACCGGAGATGTTTAAGAAACAGAAAATAGAATAATAAAACACTCTTCTTTATGCAGCTTTTGAAAGTCTTTGATTTTCTTCTTAGAAGAGCTTGTTATATCCAATACATTTTTAAGCTTATTGAAGTGAACCAAAGTAAATTAAAAGGGGGGCAGTTTTGATTATCGGTCAAAAGGTATAAAATATCACTTCATCCATGTAAAAATACTGGGATTTGACAGGCTTGTTTGCCTCATCCTTATTTGCCCCGTTTTTATTTTTTCCCTATATTGTATACTCCAACCTGTACACCTATGCTAAAAAACACATTTTTTATCCTTCTTGCAGCCTCTTTTCTTTTGATAAGCTGTGATTACAAAGAAAAAGAGAAGAGCCTGACAGACAGAGAAAAACAATTGCTTGAGAAAGAGAAACTATTTGCAAAAAAAGAGTCCGAATATCAGTCACTGCTGAAAATGAGAGACAGCATCTTTGCAAAAAAAGATTCGGTGGTGATCGCTACCTGGCCGGCAGAAATATCAGGCCCCTGGAGCGGAAAAGTGATCTGTACGGAATCCAATTGCAGCGATTACGCAGTGGGTGATCAACGCACGGATATTTGGGAATTTGACAATGATTCCACCCAACCTGTCACCAAAATCATCAATAGCAACAACCTGGTAAGAATGTATACCGGAAAGTTTGAAAACAATGAGATCAGGCTTTCTTTCAAAACAGATTCAACAGCTAAAAAGAATGTAGAGATGAATGTTACTCTGAATGACATTTCTGATAACAAGATCAAAGGCACAAGAACGGTCACTTCCGATGGCTGTACTGCCAAGTTCTCTGTTGAATTAGTACGTTCCACAAAATAAAAACATCTATGATTTTACTGAGCATACATAATCTGAGTCTTCCTATAGAAGATCCGGTACTGAAGTTCCTATTGGTACTGATCATCATCCTTGCAGCGCCTTTGCTGCTTAATAAAATTAAAGTTCCTCACCTGCTGGGGCTCATCATTGCCGGAGCCGTGATCGGTCCTAACGGATTCAATGTACTGTCAAGGGACAGCAGCATCGTTGTGACAGGAACGACAGGACTGCTTTACATTATGTTTCTGGCAGGACTTGAGATTGACATGGGAGATTTTAAAAAGAACAAATGGAAAAGTCTCACTTTTGGGCTCTATACCTTTATTGTTCCTTTTATTCTGGGATATCTGGGAGGGTATTATCTCCTCCATTTCTCCATGCTGACCTCCATATTATTTGCCAGTCTTTTTTCTTCTCATACGCTGATCGCTTATCCGTTAGTCAGCAAGCTGGGCATTGCAAAAAACAAAGCGGTTAACATTACGGTTGGAGGTACCATGATCACAGATATTCTGGCCTTATTGGTGCTCGCTGTCATTGTTGGAATGTCACAGGGAGATGTAGGAACGGAATTCTGGGTCAGATTATCTGTTTCTTTTGTGGCCTTTGCCCTGATCGTATTAATTGTCTTTCCTATTATAGGCCGCTGGTTCTTCAAAAAAGTAGATGATAAGATTTCACAATATATTTTTGTGCTGGTCATGATCTACCTGGCGGCAATGCTTGCTGAGCTTGCCGGCGTGGAAGCTATTATCGGGGCATTCTTTGCCGGATTGGCCCTGAACAGGCTTATTCCGCATACTTCTTCTCTGATGAACAGGGTTGAGTTTGTGGGAAATGCCATATTTATCCCATTCTTCTTGATCAGTGTGGGAATGCTGATCGATTTCAAGGTTTTCTTTAAAAGCTGGGAGACACTGGAAGTAGCGGGAATTATGCTGGTGGCGTCCATCGGTGGAAAGTATCTTTCCGCAGTAGCAACTCAAAAGACCTTCAGGCTCACCAGGGAAGAAGGAAAACTCATTTTTGGATTAAGCTCTGCTTCAGCGGCTGCAACATTGGCTGCGGTAATGGTTGGGTACAACATCATTCTTTCAGAAACTGAAACGGGAGAGCCTGTAAGATTATTGAATGAACATGTACTGAACGGAAGTATCCTGCTGATCCTGATCTCCTGTACCATTTCATCCTTTATTTCTATGGCAAGCGCTCAGAAAATTGCAGAAAGTGACAATGAGGATACTGTTTCCGGAACCAGCCATGAAGAAGAAAATATACTGCTTGCCATCAACCATGAAGAAACCGTTGAAAGAATGGTCAACCTGGGAATTTTAATAAAAGCCCACTCCAACACGGAAGATCTGTTTGCTTTAAATGTCATCAATGAAGATAAAAATGAGTCTTCGGTAAAGAATGCTGAGAAGCTTCTTCATCAGGCAGCTGATACTGCCGCAGCGGCCGATGTTAAATTACAGGCGCTTAAAAGATATGATAATGATGTTATCAATGGGGTCAACAATGTGATTAAAGAACAGAAAATTACAGACCTCATCATCGGGCTGGAAGATGAAAAAGGCTTCTCCCCTTCTTTTGTCTATAATCTGTACAACGGCTATCTTCAGAATGATGATGTGAATGTATTGGTATACCACGCCGCACAGCCACTTTCCACGATCAAACGTTATGCAGTGATGATCCCGGAGAATGCTCATAAAGAAGCAGGATTCTTCCATGCATTGCTGAGGGTATGGAATATCGCAAGAAATTCCGGGGCAACAGTTGTTTTCTATGCTCCTGAAAACATCATTGATATCCTCCAGAAGATCATTAAAAAAGCTAATATAGAAGCTGAATTCATCATTATGAACACATGGCAGGATGGTGAAAGAACCGCTACGCAGCTGAAAGATGATGAAGCCCTGATCATCCTGATGGCAAAACGGGGGATGAGATCCTATATTCCACAGATGAGGCTTATTCCCGAGCTCCTGAACAGATACCTGAATGATAATAATTATCTTCTGATCTTCCCGTTCTCAGAATATGACAAAAACAGTCCGGAAATACGTTCTGTAGGAAATCATGGAGATTTTATGGAAATTGGAAATGTAATTCAGAAAATTTTTAAATAAAGTAAGCTTTAAAAGGATGGAAGCTGGAGGAGAGAGGCAGATTGGGATGATTCTGGAATGATTACGGCAATTTGTACGAATGCAATAAGCTCCATCATCCTTTGGGAAATAGCACTCCGGATTAAGAAGAAGTATATATATCCGTTATTCATCATTAGATTCAGTATCATTTTGTATTTTGTCATAAAAAATATCCCATGAAACAAATTATCAGATTTCTCTTCATTTTTATATCAGCCATTACTTTCGCACAGGAGCTCAAATATTCTGAACAGGAACTTCAGCAGAAGCTGGATTCAATCAAGGCAGAGGCGAATTTATTGTTCTCTCATGAAAATGCTTCATGGCAGGCCGGTGATCTGGCAGGCCGTAATCAAAAGATCCTTGAAAATATGGGGAGCTACCTAACATACCAGACAAAGGACACCATAAAAACAGTCTTTTTTAGCAAAGATCAAAGTAAAATTTTGGCTGAATACAGTTTCAAAAGCAATCAGAAAAAAGCTGTAAAAGAAAGCTTTAAACAAAGAGCGCTTAATGAGACAGAAAATACTTTAAAGAATATTCGTTCCACGGTAATTACACAATTATCGGATCCAAAATATGAAGTGACCGTACCACAAGGATATAGTCTTAACCTGATTATTATTCCATTTAACGAAAACTATAAAATATATCTGATACCAGGAACCTCTCAGACCGGAATAATTCCATTTGGAAATGATTATCTTTTTGTCTCAGATAAAAAAGGAAATATTATTTCCAATCAAAAATTTCATTCAAGGCTAGTTCCTGCCCAGACTTCAATGGAAGATGGAAGTACAGCAACAATGATTACACATAGTCATTTAAGAACCAGCCCGTTTATTTCTGCTACGGATATCTGTACGTTTAAACTTTACGCTCCTCTTACAAATCTGGAAGAATTTTCCGTCTATTCACCTGCATTAGGAACCTATATGAAATATAACTATAAAAAAGATGCTATACAGATAGTGAAAAAACCTTAGAGCCTGTTTAAATTTGTATAAAATATTATATTTCCCGCTGATTTGATTTACGAATAATGATCTGCTAAATCAGCAAAATCAGCGGGAAAATAATAAATAAAGCGTTAAATTAATTAGACAAAATGATTAGCAATTAAATTTAAACAGGTTCTTAAATACAAACAAAAATAGCTGTAGTTTTCTCTACAGCTATTTTTATATATCTTCGGTTCGGTTATTCCGAAATCACTCTTACCATTTCCTTCACCATCACAAGCTTTTCCATCAGCTCTTCTCTGGAATCAGCCAAAACGTTGATATGCCCCATCTTTCGGCCCGGCTTGGTTTCTGTTTTTCCATACAGGTGAATATAAGTTTCAGGTAGCTTAAGCACCTCTTCCATTCCTTCATAAATGACTTTTCCTTCATATCCTTCTGCGCCTACCAGGTTCAGCATTCCGCTATAGGTAATGGCATCAGTATCCGCCAAAGGCAGATCTTTTACCACACGGTACATCTGCTCGAACTGGGAATTGGTATTTCCTTCCTGGCTCTGATGCCCGGAATTGTGAAGTCTTGGAGCGGTTTCATTTACCCAGACTTTTCCTTCCTTGTCAAGGAACAGTTCGATGGCAAAAAGTCCCGGAGAATTCACTGCATTCAGGAACTTTTCTGTAATGACATTTATCTGGTTCTGGACATCTTCAGTCAGAAGGACAGGACAAACGTTGAAATCCAGCAGATTCAATTTGGGATCTGCCACCATCTCCGTCACCGGAAAAGTATTGGTTTCTCCTTTTTCGTTTCTGGCAACAATCACGGAAAGCTCTTTATCGATATCTACCATGCTTTCAATGACGGATGCTTCTTTCCATAGATGCTGGTAATCATCTTCAGTTCTGATAACCTGTACGCCTTTCCCGTCATAACCGCCTGTATTCATCTTCTGAACAAATGGTAACGGCATGATGATCTTTTCATCGCTATTCCAAACGACCTGAAATTCCGGGCTTGGGATATCATGCGTCTTATAAAATTCTTTCTGCAGGATCTTCTGCTGAATGGTTTTGATGATCGCAGCATTAGGAACCACTTTTATTCCCTGTTTTTCAAGTTCGGCCAGCGCATCGGCATTGACGTGCTCGATTTCAATGGTTACCACATCCTTATCTTTCCCAAAGTTTAAAACCGTTTCATAATCATTGAAGTTTCCCTGTGTAAAATATGAGATATTATGACATGGCGCATCAGAAGCCGGATCCAGAGTATAAAACTCATCGTCATACTTCAGTGCGCTTTGTATCAACATTCTTCCAAGCTGTCCGCCTCCCAGAATTCCTATTTTCATTTTTTATTTTTAATTAGATTTACCCTTATTGAATTTTATCAATTTTTAAATATCCCAGCCCCATCGGGTTTTTCTGATCTGCTGCATCGGATTTTGTAAGAATGATAGCATATTTTTCTTTCATGGCTGCAGGAAGAATATCATTCACATTGAAAATATCATCGATATCCACTCCATGCTTATCATCAATATGGCTTACCGCTCCTTCAAATCCCATGGTCTTATAGAATTCGGTCGCTTTTGCCCTTTTTACAATCTCTCCCATAGACTCTCCTACCATTAGATGCTGCTCATGGAATTCTTCAAAAAAACCAGGCTTATATCCTCCTAAATTAAGGAAATACAACTGTTTTTCAGAGAACGTCTCTCCTTTTTCCACAATCTTCACTTCATAGCCGTCAGCAAATTTCACTTCCTGATAACAGTCGAGATGAATCTTCCCTTCCGCTTCCTTCCAGAAATCTTTTATATCAGGAACCAGATCCTTCAGGCTTTCTGCAATTCCGAAAAACACATCATGCTGCTCGATATTTCTTCCTTTGGGAGTGGCCCCAAGAATAACATAAAATAATTTCATTTCACTTTTCATGCATGCAAAAATACGTTAAATTTATCTTTTTCAAATGTTTGGCAGACTACTACAATAATTTTATATTTGTAGCATTAATTGTAGTATGTCAGAAATCATCATACTCTTCCTTGGCGCAATTTCCGCCGGTCTTTTAGGTTCACTTACGGGTTTAGGAGGAGGAGTTATTATCATTCCTTTATTAACGCTGGGATTCGGCGTTCCAATGCATTATGCCATCGGTGCTTCACTTATTTCTGTAATCGGCACTTCATCCGGTGCGGCTGTCGCTTTTGTAAAAGAGGGCTTCACCAATATGAGGATCGGGATGTTTCTCGAAATCGCCACGACAGCAGGAGCTATTGTCGGAGCTCTGGTCTCAGGAATGCTTAATCCGAATACGATCGGGATTATTTTTGCAAGCATTCTTCTTCTGACAGTTATTTTAAATCTTAAAGGAAAGCCTGATCACCAGCAACCTGTAATCAAAGGGAGTCTTGAGGAAAAACTGAAGCTTTACGGTACGTTTCCTGATAAAGGGGTATTGAAAAGCTATTCTGCAAGAAATACAGTCCCTGGATTTTTAATGATGATGTTTGCCGGAGCAATGTCCGGACTTTTAGGAATTGGTTCCGGGGCTTTGAAGGTACTGGCCATGGACAATATGATGAAGCTGCCTTTCAAGGTTTCCACTACAACCAGTAATTTCATGATCGGGGTAACGGCAGTAGCCAGTGCGCTGATCTACTTTCAGAGAGGTGAAATTATCCCGGTAATCGTAGCTCCTGTACTGATAGGAGTTGTCATAGGAAGCTTTATCGGTTCAAAAACGCTGATGGTTTCAAAAACAAAGAAATTAAAAGTATTTTTTGCCATTGTGATCACCATATTGTCAATCTATATGATGTATAACGGTATCAACAAAAGCTTCAGATAATGAAAAAGAATTTTACAGACGTAGATCTGAACCGTTCGGTAGGAAATCTTCTGAGACTGGGGGTTATTTTATCTGTGGCCACTTCACTGGTCGGCTTTATCAAGCTATTTATTGAAGGTTTCGAAATGCCTAAAAAATACAGCAGCCTGGTCGTAGGTACTTCTTCAGAAAAGGTATGGTCTCACTTCTGGAATTCCCTATGCAAAGGGGAAGGAATGGCCATTATTCAACTGGGAATACTTTTATTGATCTTTACTCCCCTGATGAGGATCGTTTTCGCTTTAATAGGGTATTTAAAAGAGAAAGACTATGTATATGTAGTTATTTCTTCCATTGTACTTGCGATCATGGCTGTAAGCTTTTTTGCAGGATACGCCCATTAATCTTTACATTTCATAAAACTCCAACGGCAGCTGATCAGGATCCTGGGTAAAGAAAAATTCCTTTCCGGTGAATTCATCAATACGGATCTCTTCACAGATTAATCCTTTGCTTATTAATTCATCCCGTTTTTGAGTTACATTTTCAACAGAGAAAGCAAGATGCCTTAGCCCGCAGGCCTCCGGATGTGAAGGACGTAGAGGTGGATCTGGAAAAGAAAAAAGCTCAATCACATAATGCTCTCCTATCGCAAGGTCAAGCTTGTATGACTTCCTTTCCTCCCTATAAACCTCTCTAATGATCTTCAGGTGTAAAATATCGGTATAGAATTTCTTTGAAGCTGAATAATCTGAGCAGATAATCGCAATATGATGAATTTTCATTTTTTTATGTTAAACCGTTATCTTTATTTTATTTCTTTACAGTTATCTTTTCTTCTCGTATCGATAATATATTGAATTTTCCATTCATTATTCTGCTTTACCAGCTGAAAGCTATTGGCTCCGCAATGCGATAATTTTTCCTGCAAATAAAAAGAATAGGGAGTAAAAACACTTGCCAGGTTACCGTCTGTATGAACAGCTTCTATCACAATTCTTTCGTCCAGATCCCCTTTTGGGAATTTGGAAACGGAGGTAATAAAATCCTGTATGCTGTCACTTTTTACCGTTCCGTCCTTCGTGATGGTCTGAAGAACCGCATTCTCTGTAAAGACAGATTTTACCAGCACCGGATCTGCATTTTTCATCCCAAGGAATAAATTCCGGATAGGTTTCTCAATATCCTTGTTCTGCTGTCCGAAACCTGAAATACTGATCAGAAGGAAAAGACCTGCTATTTTATTCATAAGATCAATTTAGATAAATAAAAATAGGCAAAATAAAATTTATTCCGATTAACAAATTTTACAATTCATTTTGCTTAAATTGTGGCAAAAATTATTTCAGCCAAAGAATTTTCATATGTGGATTATTTATCTGATTATGGCCATACTTTTACTGGTCTTAACTATACTTCCAAAAATTCAGCATTCTCACTGGATATTCCGGGTTCCTGAATTTGCTAAAATACAGGTCACCTATCTTATACTTTTCACTTTTCTATTAGGATTAACGATTGATTCTACAGAATACTTATGGTACTCTCAGGGACTTCTGCTTGTTTTATTTGTCCATCACAGCCAAACCCTCATCAGGTATACCCCTCTTTATCCTGTAAAAAAACACAAGCAGCGTCACAAGTCTTCCGAAAAGCTGCATTTTGTTTCTGCCAATGTTTATCAGTTCAATAAAGAATATGACAGGTTCTTCAGGCTTATTGAAAAATATAATCCGGATTTTTTCATGACCATGGAAAGCAATGGTGACTGGGAAAAAGCAATGAGAATTTTGGAAAAAGAATATCCCTTCCAGCATAAGGTAACGCTTGAAAATACATACGGGATGCATTTTTATTCCAAAATTGAGATCAGGGAGGCTAAGACCCATTATTTTGTAGCAGACGATATTCCGAGCATAGAGATTCATATGAAAACAAATGATGGTTTTTCCTTTGTTTTCTTTGGTGTACATCCCCCGCCGCCAAGCCCTACAGAAGAAGAAACCTCAAAGGAAAGAGATGGTGATCTTCTCAGTACTGCCAAGCGTGTAAAGGATATCGGAAAACCAGTCGTTGTCGTAGGTGACTTTAATAATGTTGCCTGGTCAAAATCATCTATTCTTTTCAGAAAAACAAGCCATCTGATAGATCCGAGGATCGGACATTCTTTTGTTTCTACCTTCCATGCAAAATATCGTCTTTTAAGATTTCCCATTGATCTTATGTTCCACAGCGAAGATATTTTTATCAAGCAATTGAAAACCCTGGAAAATTTTGGTTCAGATCATCTTCCCGTATACTGTGAATTTTTTATAGACCACCACAATGATGAACAGGAGGAGCTGATAGAAACAGCAACATCTGAAGAAAAAGCGGAAGCCGAAAAAATGATAGAGGAAGGAAAGCAGGAAGATGGCGAACGTGAAGCAGTCGTTACTGAAGATGAAGGATAAAAAAAGTGGGTCAAAAGCCCACTTCTATTGAATCCTATTCGTATTTAAAACGTCATCATTCTTTTACAAGTATCTAAACCGTTTCTGTTTTATCAAAAACCTCATTTCCAGTCAATCGTTCTATTCCTTCCCCACGATCCGAAACTGGTTCCCTTCTCAAACTTGCAAAAAAATGCAAGCAGCACAATGATGATAATACCTATAATGACGATATAAAGCTTCTTTTTTTTCATTTAGAATTTCATAACATCCTTCACCACTCCATTTTTCTGTGTATGTTGCAGTAATTCAGTCTCAATGAATGTTTTGATCTTTTCTTCAGAGCCACCACCGCCCGGGAATAAAAGGTGAACGTTGGCACCGGCATCTAATGTAAAGAATAAGGATAATCCTGTTTCTCTTCTGAAATCCCATATCTTATTGATCACTTCCAATGTTCCGGTCTTCATCAGAATAAAGGCGGGATCGCTCATCATCATCATCGCATGAAGAGTAAGCGCCTCGTGTTCCACCAATCTGATAAAGCTTTCCATATCCCCGTTTTTCAGGATCTCTTTCATCGGAACAAAGTTTTCTCTTGCTTCCTGGAATCTTCTTTCAGCATACGGGTTGGTATTCATCAGGCCATGTCCAACAGTTGAAGAAACACTTTTCTGACCTTCGTGGATCAACAGAACCCAGTCATTAAAGTTTTTGAAGACCTCATGAATTTCAGTCTCCGGATATTGTACAGCGAATAAATCAGAGCTTCCTTCTACCTCATCTGTTTTTCCCCACACCACAAGACCATTGTATAAGCTTCTGCAAGCACTTCCGCTTCCTAATCTTGCTAAAAACGAAGCTTTTTTCAGAGATTCTTCACCAGAGGTTTTCCCTGCAAATGCTTCATCCAGCTTCATCAGGCATTTCGCAATGGCACCAAATCCTGAAGCAGAGCTTGCAATACCGGAGCTGTGCGGAAATGTATTTTCAGTTCTGATGGTGTATTTCCCTTTTAAGATCCAGGGAAGGTATTGTTCTATATTTCTGAAGTACTTTTCTATTTTTTCAGCAAACTTCACTTCCTCATTTCCGGCCAGGAAAGTCTGCACAGAAAAAGGCCCACCTGCAATAAACTCTATTGACGTATCCGTTTTACAATGATTCAGAGTATAGCTGATACTAGGGTTTGCAGGAATCTGGTCCTTATATTTTCCCCAATATTTGATCAGGGCAATATTTGACGGACAGCTTTCTGAAACCGTTTGTGTATGAATGGTGAAATCTTCTTTTCCTATAAATTCTTGTGTTGTCATCGTTTAATTTAAATAATTTTTAAACCACCCCGTCAATTTTTTTTGTTTTCCATCCCTCCAAGGAGGGCAATTCTCACGCCTTCAACCGTAATATGGGTAAAAACCGGAAGAGTGCACTTCCTATGCATTGGGTTGGTCCTTTAAAATAACTTAAGTATTTAAAAGTTTTGTGACTTTTGCTTTTACAAAATCCTATAATTAATACATCTTTTCAATGATATCAGCATACTTTTTAATAACCACATTCCGTTTCACTTTCAACGTTGGAGTGATCTCGCCGGTATTGATATCAAATTCTGCCGGCATCAGGGTGAATTTCTTCACTTTTTCATAGTCTGCAAGGTGATCTTGCAGCTCTTTAATCTTTTCTTTATAAAGGCTGATGACCTTATCATTTTTTACAGCTTCTTCCCAATTGGTAAAAGGAATATTGTTCTTTCTGATATAATCCTGCAGAAACTCAAAGTTAGGAACGATCAATGCAGAGACAAACTGTCTTCCTTCTGCGATCAGCATGATCTGCTGGATAAAATTATTATTGGTCAGCAGGTTTTCGATTTGCTGCGGAGCGATATATTTTCCGTTGGAAGTCTTCATCAGATCCTTGATCCTGTCTGTGATGATCAGATTTCCTTTGTCATCAAACTTCCCGGCATCTCCTGTTTTGAACCAGCCATCTTCCGTAAATACTTTGGCAGTTTCTTCAGGCTTGTTATAATATCCTTTCATGATCCCGTTCCCTTTTGCCTGGATCTCATCGCTTTCTCCGATACGAAGCTCCACTCCGGGTAATGGTTTACCACTGGTGGCATGTTCAAAATGCGTTAGCGGGAAGAGCGTCAGTGTTGCTGTTGTTTCCGTTAATCCGTAGCCAACTGTTACATGAATTCCCACTGATTCAAAGAATTTTGTTACTTCGGGTGATAAGGATGCACCTCCGCAAGGTAAAAACCATAATCTCCCCCCCATTTTTTCTTTAATTTTACTGAAAACAAGCATATCTGCAACAGATTCTTTCAGCTTTAATCCAAAAGGCACAGGTCTTTCATTTCTTCTCAGCTCGGCAGTTTCCCATCCGGTTTTCAGGGCCCAGTCAAAGATCTTTTTCTTGAAAGATGAGCCTTCTTCCGCTTTTTCCAGTACTCCGGCATATACTTTCTGGAAGAACCTTGGTACAGCACACATCATCGTCGGCTTTACTTCTTCTAAAGCCTTTGCTACGTGTTTGGGATCTTCAAGGAAATAAACCCTTGCACCTCCGTATAGGCACAGCAGGCTCCAGCTTCTTTCAAACACGTGGCTTAAAGGTAAGAATGCCAGGGAAAGCTCTTCTTCAAAGTTTTTAAATTTAAAGAACTCAAAATGAGAGTCGAGTGCCTTGATAAAATTTCCATGGGTAAGCATGACCCCTTTCGGAGTTCCGGTTGTTCCCGAAGTATAGATCAGCGTTGCCGTATCTTCATATTCTTTTTTACAGATCTCCAGTTCCGGAGATGCTTTGGCTATAAAATCTTCCAGGTAAAAGCTGCTGAACTCCTTCTTGATCCACACTGCTTTTTTGGAAATAATAATGGTTTCAAGATTGTTCTCTTCCTGATGTAAAAGTTCAAGACAGGCATCATACTGCACCTGGTTTCCCACCAAAACAATTTTAGCCCCGGAATCATTAATGATATATTCTGCCTGTTCCGCATTATTGGTTGAATAAACAGGTACCGTAACAGCACCAATGGCCATCGCAGCCAGGTCGAAGATCATCCATTCAGAAGAATTATCAGAATAGATAGCCACTCTGTCATGCTCCTGAACTCCTGCTTCTTTGAGTGCATTGGCCGTTTTAAAAATAATTTCACTGAATTTTTTCCAGCTCAGCTCTTTCCATGCTTCCTCTTTCTTTTTAAAACCAATGGCAGCTTTTACAGGATGTTTTTCTACATTTTTAAGGATAATTGCCTCCGCAAGATTCATTTCTTCAGCTTTTTGTCGTTAATATAATTATTCAGGTGAAAGTCAATACTTTCTTTTACAGGAATGAACTGATAATTTAGCTTTTCTCTGACCTTATGATTGGAAATAGTGTTGAATGAAGATATGGCCTCAATATTCGATCTGGTGACCATTCTCAGCTTTGGAACCAGCCATCCGAAAAGAGTATTGGCCAATCGTCCGATATTTAATTGGCCCCGGGTAAGAATTTTGGCATCTTTAAGCCCCAGCCTGCCTCTGATCTGTTTAGCGAGGTCTGCATATCTGTTATTTTCGGAAACAATGATAAAACGTTCCCCGAAAATATTGTTTTCCATCAGTTCAATGGCTGTTTTCGCAACATCTCGCACATCTACATAAGCGGAACCTCCTGAAAAAGTGAAACTGTTATCTTCAAAGGTTGAAAAAAGTTCACCGCTGCTTTGGGTCCAGTTTCCGCTTCCTACGATCATTCCCGGGTTGATGATGACCACGTTCAGTCCTTCAGCAGAAGCTCTCCAGGCTTCCATTTCAGACAGATATTTGGAAATGGCATAAGCTGAATGCTCCAGCTTTGGATTGAAATCAGAGTCTTCATCCAGCTCTCCTTTTTCATTAAAGCTATCCAGCACAGCAACAGAGCTTACATGCAGGAATTTTTTGACATCTGATCCTTCGCAGGCATACAGCAGGTTTTCTGTACCTTTGATATTGGTGTGGTACATTTCTTTCTCATCTTTAGGATGAAAGCTTACTTTTGCAGCACAATGATACACCTCATCCACCCCTTTCAGGGCACCTTTTAAAGAATCGAGATCATCAAAATCTACGTTGATCCATTCGATCTTATTAAAAAAATCATCGGGATTCTCTGTATAAAAGCCGTATGAATGCTTTACTTCGTTTAAATTGCTGCCCGGTCTCCTGGAAGCACGTACGCTTTTACCTCTTTTAAGAAGCTCCAAGACGATTATTCTTCCCAGAATTCCGGTTGCACCCGTTACAAAAACCATTAATTACTTTACTTGATTGCTGACTAAAATATAACAATATTTTCTATCCGGCAATTCTTCATATTACTGCAAAAGTTCTATAAAAAAATGCCTCTGCAAATTTGCGATTTTTAAAGCATAATTCAGCTTAATTTAACCAATATTATCATTCTTGCACCACAAACATTACACAAAACAGGAACCACAGAAATTTTTCAGCTCTAAAAAGCCGCAAAATGCTGGAATACATTTGCGGCTTTACAGGGTAATTATCGTAATGTTTTATATTAAATCAATACATATATGATCTTTAATGATCACAGATCACTTTTCAAAATCATAGAAATTTAATCCTACTTCTTCATTTTTTGTTTTCACAATCCTGCTGTTTAAGGGATAGAAAAAGAATTCTCCGGCTCCCCTGATTTTTCCGTCAAGAAGATGTCCCGCTAAGGCGGTATAGTCCTGTCTGCCTAAAGTCGTATGGAGATGGAGTGTTGGTTTTCCATCTACTTCGGAAACATTTCCTGAAATATTACTGATTTCCATTTGCTCTCTGAATGTCTTATCTACAAATTTCTTTGTAAATGGGGTAAAGAAACGAAGTGTTGCTTCATTTACAGCTCCGATTCCCGTAACCTGTCCTGATCGGATTTGCTGATTGTTAATAAAATCAGTTAAAGCCTCCAGTATGCTTGCTTTGTCTTTCACACTGACAATATAAGCTGCATCCACCTTCTTAGCAGTCCAAAGATCTCCTTTTAAAACCTGTGCATTCACATGACAAACAGTCAGAATACACAGGATGCTGAATGAAATTATTCTTTTCATGATGCTCTATTTTCTGTATTATATTTTTGATAAAACCAAAATAATCCGAACAGATACAATGAATGCAATAATTGTGCTTCAATAGCAGACCAGTTCTCAATGGAACAGCTGCCCAGAATCAGAATGCTCATGAGTGCCAAAACAGCATATAAGACATACTTAATTTTAAGTCCGATTAACAAAAGTATCCCCAAAAGAGCTTCAATCACAGGAAGAGAATAGCTGAATGGGATAACCAAAGCGGTAGGAATTACGGATTTTTCCATAGTGGTGACCATCCATTCACTGAATGAAGTTAGTTTAGGAAGCCTTACCAGCCCATGACCGGCAAGTGAAACTGCCACCGGCAGCCTTAAAAAGAAGAAAGCTGTTTTAAAATCTTTCATATTCTATTGGTTCAATCTATGTAAAATTACAGCTATTGAGTGTAAGGACAATAAGATGAATATAAAAATTGTATACAATTTTCCGGGCTATCTAGGCCATAACCATATTATTTCTCCTCGGCGCCTTGTCACAAAGTACATCCGCGATGCTTTTTGAAATAAGATTACCCTCTGTAAGATTATCCAGCCAGAAGAACTCTCCTGCGGCATTGATCTCAATGAAGTAATACTCATCTTCAGGAGAAACGATCATATCTATAGCGCCATAATCTACATGGTAAACATCCAGAAGCTCCAGAAGCTTTTCTTCTATGTCGGCAGGAAGCTCTGTTCTGCTCCATTTATCGATCAGATTGACTCCATCTTTTCTCCAGTCTATTTTGGCATCTTCAAACTGCTGGGAATCGATTTCGAAAGCGTATACCTCTCTTCCCACAATCGTAATACGAAGCTCTTTTTTCTTTTGAATCATCTTCTGGAACTGCATCGGACAGTAAAGAAGAGAATCCAGCTCTTCCAGTTTATCTTCGTGAACAACATTGGTAAAAACTACACTTTCTACCCCGTCTTCATAGATCGCAAAACCGGTCTGCATTTTAGCCACTACGTTCTGATGCTTCAGAATAAATTTCTTAGCTTCTTCAGGGTTATTGGTAAGGCAGGTTTCAGGAATAGTCAATCCTATTTTATCAGCAATTTTCAATTGTTCTTCCTTACTGTCGAGCCTTCTGTATATACTTGGTTTACCTAATGAATAGGCATCAACGGATTCGAAAAATCCAAAAAGTGTATTGCGGATCTCACCCATTGCAGCACCATAAAACTTAGTGTCTATCTCTTCCTTCAGTCCTTTTCCAATGTTATAGGCTCTTCTGTACCAGATCGCTGAAATATCGTCCAGGCGGTGTTTTGCATCAGGAGTTTCAAGAATACTGATCCATTCTCCATCCTGGAAAACGGTTGAAAGTTTGTTGTGTAAAGGATATAGATCGACATCAAAACGGATAACCTCACAGTTGTTTTTTTCGATGTATTCTGTAACTTTTTCGATTGAAAAATTATCTGCAGTATGGGTGATAATTAAAATTTTATTCATGGAAATTGATTCTTTTGATAAGATTGTCGGCGATTCTTTCTGCTATGGGAAATCCCAGTTCATTTTGCAGCATTCCCCATTCTCCCTGTGGATTGACTTCAAGGAAATAATATTGTCCGTCTTTTCCCCTGATCATGTCAATGGCTCCTGTATAGAGTCCCATTTCTTTCATCATGGAAGTCAGATTCGTTCTGATAGGGACAGGCAGCTCATAGGCTGACCAGAAATAGCCTTCCCTGGCTACTCTCCAGTCTGCATTTTCACTGTTATTGATCTTTCCTGTAAAGAATTCTCCGTCTACATAGACAATTCTCAACTCATATTCTTTATCAATATAAGGCTGAAATATCATCGGACAGTAAGCGATATCTGAAAGGTTTTCCAAATCCTCTTCCTCAATAACAGTAGTGGAAACCATATTTTCCCCACTCATGGTTTTTGCAGTCACTCCGTGAAGCTTGGCAATAGCTTTCCCCTGGCAGTGCTGATGAAAGAAATCCGTTATTTTTTCCTGATCATTAGAAAAAATGGTTTCAGGAATCGTCAGATTATTTCTTTCAGCTGCTCTCAGCTGAAACATCTTATTCCCGTCAACCTTTTTTTCATTTTCGTAAGGATTGATCCAGGGAATATGTTCCAGGACGGTTATCAGGTTATACCGGAGACTTGCGTATTCGTTCTGAAAGATTTTTGTATAATCCTCATCCAGCTCTTCCGGAACGCTTATCCTCCAGGCTTTTCTGTGCCAAACGCCTCTGATATCGTCAGAATGGACCGTATTTCCCGGTTCATCAGTCAGTTCAAATGACTTTTCATTCACACTGATCTTCTGAAGGTGGTTCAGGCGGTCTGAATTCAATCTGAAATACGGGATGTTTTTAGAGGTAAGATATTCGAAAAAGAGATCGATATTATAAAAATCCTGTGAATGGGTGATACAGAGAATCATTTGCCGGTTTTATTAAAAAGGGAAACTTAATGTTTAAGTTTCCCCTATTATTAATTATTATTAATGTACTATTTGGATCTTATAGCGGAACAGTAATAGTATCATCGTCACCGTCAGAAGGATATTTCAACGTGTGCATCATATCATCTTTTGGAGAAGTCACAACGTCTATTGCCGGTTTTGTGATGACATCTCTTTCAGGAATTGTAATGTCTGTTCCTCCTTTTACCGTTTCAGGATCTTTAAGCTGCTTTTCCAGAAATGATGCAAAGAACGGCTTCTTTTTTGAGTTTTGGTTTTTCATAATGTTTAAGTTTTTGATTTGATATAAATTGATTTAATCAGATTCCTTTATTCTGCCTCTAAAACATGATCATCCCCATCAGAAGGATATTTCAGGGTCACGTTATCATTGAGTTGCGTTGTAACATTGTCCTCAAGTGCTGTAGTGATAATATGGTCTTTAATTACCGAAGTAATGTTGTCCTTCACTACAGAAGTAATTGAGCCTCCTTTTACAGTTTCAGGGTCTTTAACCTGTTTTTCCAGGAATGTTGCGAAAAACGGCTTTTTCTTTGAATTTTTGTTTTCCATAAGTTAATAATTTTATTTTTTTGATAAAACCAAAGTACAAAAAATTCAACTTATAGAGAAATAATACGGAATTTTAATAAAATTTTAACACAATATCAATAACTTAAGTATAAAATCAACCTATCCCAAGAAATTCCTTAACTACATTTGCAAAGTCAACAGGATTCTCTGCCTGCACCCAATGTCCGGCATTCTTCACAGTAACGACCTTTGCTTTCGGAAACTGCTGCCTGATCCCGAATTCATCCTGTGGCAGAATATAGTTTGATTTTGCCCCTGCAATGAATAAAGCATCACCATCAAAAACACCAAATTTTATTGCATTGGAAACAAATTCAGTATATTTTTCAGATAATGTTTTAAGATTAAATCTCCAGTTCAGCTTTTTATTTTCATCCCAATACAGATTCTTTGCTAAAAACTGTATGGTAGATTTCTCCGGAATATACTGATTCAGAACAGCCTCAACATCATTTCTGGAGCCAACTGTATTAAAATCCACACTTTCCAATGCTTTTATAACGCCCTGATGGTGTGGCGGATATGCTTTTGGCGAAATATCTACAACGATCAGCTTTTCAACTCTTTCAGGATATTTTATGGCAAACTGCATTACCGCTTTTCCTCCCAAAGAATGTCCCAGGACATGGGCTTTCTGAATTCCATAATGATCCATATAACGGGCAATATCATCTGCCAGATCATCATGAGACATACTCTCTGAATGAAAGCTTCTACCATGGTTTCTAAGGTCGATCAGATGTACAGGAAGATATTCTCCCAGGTCTTTTCCGAAGCTTCCCCAATTATCAAGCATTCCAAACAGTCCGTGGAATACTAAAAGTGGTGTAGCCGCTAAGTCTTCACCGAATATTTTTGAATTTAAAATTTCCATATTTTTTAGAAGTTAGAGGTTAGAGGTTAGAGGTTAGAAGTTAGAAGTTAGAAGTTAGAAGTTAGATAACAAATTGATTCAAAAGATCAGATACAAAGCCATACTAGCTTCTAATATTTAATTTCTAACTTCTCTGTTATTACCATTTAGCCAGTCTCTTCAAATAAGCCTGAACCGTATTTTCCAATCCCATATACAGTGCTTCAGAAATCAAAGCATGCCCAATGGAGACTTCCAGCAGATTGGGAATGGTGTCTGCAAAATATTTTAAATTATCTAAGCTTAAATCATGACCTGCATTGATCCCCAATCCAGCGTCTGAAGCGACTATCGCGGTATCGTAATAAGGTTTTATGGCTTCTTCTCTGTTGCTCAGGTAGTTTTTTGCATAGGCTTCCGTATACAGTTCAATTCTGTCCGCACCTGTTTTTGCAGCATATTCCACCAGTTCCGGTAAAGGATCCAGGAAAATTGATGTGCGGATCCCGGCGTTTTTAAATTCTGTGATGATCTCCGTAAGGTAATCCAGATGTTTTCTGGTATCCCAGCCGGCATTTGAAGTAATGGCATCATCTGCATCCGGAACCAGTGTTACCTGCTCAGGCTTCACTTCCAGAACCATATCGATAAAACTTTTATGAGGATTTCCTTCAATATTAAACTCAGTCGTAACCAGTGGTTTCAGATCATAGACATCTTTTCTTGTAATATGCCTTTCATCAGGTCTCGGATGGATGGTAATTCCCTGTCCTCCGAATTCCTGAATTTTTACAGCTGCTTCTGTAACACTTGGTGTTTCACCTCCTCTTGCATTTCTTAACGTCGCAATTTTATTAATGTTTACGCTTAGTTTTGTCATTTTTTATTTAGATGTTAGATATTAGAAGTTAGAAATTAGAGGGACAAATGCCCGTTATAATTTCAATATTCAGCTTCTATATCATTATTATTTTTCTAGATATTAGAAGTTAGAGGTTAGAAATTAGAGGGACAAATACCCGTTATAACTTCAATATTCTACTTCTAATTATTTTATTTATATCATATTAAATTAAATCATATACTATTTCTTATTTGTGACTACCAGATATGTAACGAGGTCCAACTTCTAATATCTAACTTCTAACCTCTAAACCTTAACGCTCACCTGCATTACCTGAAGTTCAAATTCTTTTGAAGCCACCAGCAGATGGTCAAAAATATCAGCCTGGATCTGCTCAAAACGTACCCATTGGGAATCATTGGTAAAGCAATAGATCTCAAGAGGGAGCCCTTGTGGAGTAATATCCAGCTGACGAACCATTCTCGTTCCGTTTTTATCTATATCCGGATCATTCTCTATGTACTTTTGTGCATAATATCTGAAAACCCCGATATTGGTAAGCTGTCTTCCGTTCACTATTTTATCCTTATGCTCAAGGCTTTCTTTTTCTTTTTTGATCTCAGAAGTTTGTTCTTCAAGATAGTCTGAAATCAGATTGATATCCTTTAAACGTTCAATATCTTCATCTGTGAGGAATTTAAAGGAATTGATATTAAAATAGATTGATTTTTTAATTCTTCTGGTATTCGACTCAGACATTACCTGCATATTTTTGATCTCAGTCGTCATCAGATCATAGGTAGGAATTGTAGAAACCGTTTTATCAAAATTGGTAATTTTTGTTGTCAGCAGATTAATCTCTGTAATATTTCCTTCAATACTATATTTGGGAATGCTCACCCAGTCTCCTACTTTTAAGTTCTTGGAAGTAGCCACATGCAGCCCTGTTACAAATCCCAAGATCGTATCTCTGAAAACAAGCACCAGCACAGCAGTGATTGCCCCCAGACTTCCTACAATCGTGGTTCCTTTTATCCCAAAGATCACGCAGATCCCCAATACCGTAAATATAAAGAGTCCTAAAATTTTTACCGTTTCTGAAATGGCATTAAGTGCCATGATCTTATAGAAGTCCTGCTTGATGCTAAAGTAATTCCTGAGTGCTGTCAGGGATCTGTAAAGCATCCCGGCAAGGATCAGTACCAATCCCAGATTGACGCATCTGATAATAAAAATGGTCGTCTTAGGCAGAGCACTTGCAGGGAATATGGAGCCTTGTATTGCCCCAACAACAATCAGAGCGGCAAAATGAGCTACTGAATTGGTAATTTTAGCCTGATAAACGGATTTCAGGATCGGAAATTTTTCTTCATTATGAAATAACCGGAAAACAGAATTGATGATAAACTTAAAAACAAAATCCGTAATTAAAAACAGGACAAGAAGTAAGCTAAGCTTTACAATAATATGAAAGATCCAGTCCAGTCCGGCTGGCGAAATCCGGGTAATATAGATATAGAGCTGCTCGCTCAGCTCCTGTATAAAGTTTTTAGTTTCTTGTAACTGGTCATTCATTACAGCAAATTTATGAAATTAAGAATCATGATTTTCATATTCACAATCAATTTTCATCCCAATTTCAAAACCGCTACTCATTTTCTTATTACTTTCTATTGACGGATGAATTCTGCAAGGTTATTGCTCCCTATAATTTTCATAGTAGTGAATGTTTGTTTAATCAGAGAGGTTTCCTATATTCGTTCATATTTTCAAGAATGGATACAACGATTATTAATATACTTTGTCTTATCTTATTATTTGTCGGCATACTGGGCACTTTCCTTCCTGTCCTTCCCGGACTGCTGCTGAGCATCTGTGGGCTTCTGATCTATAAATTCGGGACGGATGCTGATCTTCCGATGATCTATGTATGGGCTTTTGGAATTCTCACAATAATATCAGCCGTTTTAAGCTATGTCATTCCTGCAAGGACCAACAGAAAGTATGGAGGAACCCGCTGGGGAAGCATTGGTTCCATAGTAGGAACTATCGTAGGGATATTCATACCTATTCCATTAGGCTTCCTGATCGGCATGTTTGCCGGTGTTTTTATTGGTGAATTGCTTCATGACAGTAAGGATATGAATAAGGCTCTTCAGTCTACCAAAGGAGCACTGATCGGGTTCATCTATGGGACAGGATTCAGTTTTGTAGTAGGAGTGGCAATGTTTTTGGTAGTACTTCTTGATATGCTTAATATCATTTAATTAAAAAATAAGAAATTATGTTCCATAAAGCCATCATCCTCAGTTTGGGAATATTTGCATTAGCAGGATGCAATGCCCAGAAAAAAGTTGAAACTGATACGAAACAGCCTTCTGAAATACAATCTTCTCCAAAATCTGCTGTATCAGCAGATCAGAAAGACCACATTATTTATTTCGATGAAGGCGAAAATAAGTTTCTGAGAGAATATCAGATGAACGTAACCTTTAAAGGCGTCTCTGAAGACAGCCGCTGTCCTGAAGGAGTCAACTGTATCTGGGCCGGAGCAGCTCTTGCACAGGTTGAAGTGATGGGAACCTCTACCAGACCTTCCATTTTAAACCTTGCCAGCATGGATTTTCCGGCAAAGAATTACCTGCAGTCCGCTGATTTCAACGGGTACATAATCACGCTGCAGGAGGTAACCCCCTATCCAAAATCAAGGGACGGGGCAAGTGCTTTAGGCGGAAAATACAAAATCGGAATTACGATCAAAAAAGCCGGAAGTTCTTCAGATTCTACCAGGAAATAGGTTTCTTTCCTTTAGACACCAGATATTCATTAATTTTTGAGAAAGGCTTGCTTCCGAAAAAACCCCTGTGAACAGAAAATGGTGAAGGGTGCGCCGATTTCAGGATAAAATGCTTAGCCGGATCGATGAGTTCGGCTTTTTTTTGTGCAAAAGCTCCCCACAATACAAATACGACATTTTCTTTTTTATCCGAGATTGCTTTGATAATAAAGTCAGTAAATTTTTCCCAGCCCAGATCTTTATGTGAGTTCGGAGAATGGGCACGAACCGTC
Organism: Chryseobacterium sp. UF-290; assembly: GCF_058245615.1. Taxonomy (NCBI): domain Bacteria; kingdom Pseudomonadati; phylum Bacteroidota; class Flavobacteriia; order Flavobacteriales; family Weeksellaceae; genus Chryseobacterium; species Chryseobacterium sp. UF-290. The sequence continues at coordinate 14,636 of NZ_JBSICB010000018.1, read as the reverse complement.
AACGTAGCATTCAAAAGCAAAACGCCCTGTCTCCCCCAGTCATCAAGTTCTTTGGAAGTACGCACCACACCCAGATCATCCTGCAGCTCAATAAAAATATTCTTCAGTGACGGCGGTGCTGCTACCTGCTCGGAAACAGAGAAACACAGACCGTTTGCCTGATAATCATTATGATAAGGGTCCTGCCCGATGATCACCACTTCCACATCATCAAAAGCTGTAAGTTCCAGCGCTCTGAAAATCTGATTTTTCGGAGGGAAAACTTTTGTCGTGGCATATTCGTGCTTCACCCTCTCCCAAAGGGTTTTAAAATATTCAGAACTCTTTATCGGGGCTAAAATTTCTGTCCAGGTCATAATGCAAAAATAATTAATATTACAATAAAAGCATAGGTTATATTTTAAATATCTTCACTTTTCTTTCGATCAAAGTATAAGAAAAATAAGATAACAATATAGCAAAAGCAATCAATATTGTACTGTTTAGCTCTTCAGAGCTTACAAGACTAAAATGATGCTTGTAGACAGTATAATGGATGATGTAATGGATAATATACAGCGAATAGGAAATGTTACCTAAAAAGTAAACGACCCTGCTTTCCAGAAACATTTGTATATAATTCTTCTCTCCGGTATACAGCTGCCTGATCATCAATGCTGACAGTAACGGAATAGCGATCAGCCCTCTTGAAGTATATAGCAGTACTAAAGATAAAACAGGGATGACGTAAATAAGCAGGTTGCTTTTTATTTTGATTCCGGGAAATAAAGCGATACCGATTCCTAGCAGATAAGAGGCTATCGTCCTTATTAAAGAGTTGACCCCATAAGGAATGTCCAGGTATTTTGGAGATTTCCCCATAGATATCGGGACATCCGATCCGATAAACATATCGGGAAGGTAAGGAAGAATGAATCTCAGAAACAGGCCAGCAATGATCAGGAACTCAAAACGGATCTTATAACGCATGATCAGATAAAGCATAAAAGGAAATATAAGATAACAAATCCATTCTGTGCTCAACGACCAATAGACTACATTCAGTAAGTAATTCGGATTAAAAAAACATTGCACCAAGCCGGCATTGATAAGAAAAGCCGCCAATGTGTGTCTTTCAATCAACAGAATGATCACAACAATTGATGCAAAGTATACGGGGTAAATTCTGTTGACCCGTTTTTTATAGAAGCTCAAAATTCCTTTAGCATTCAGGTTTCTAAACTTTTCAGAATAGGAAACAGTAAGTAAAAAAGCGCTTAAAACAAAAAAGATATCTACAGCCAGATAGCCCTGTCCTATTGTATTTTGAAGAAAAGTACTTTTCAGATCAGTAAAATAATGAAAGAAAACCACCCATAGTGCGACTATTCCTCTAAGCCCGGTCAACGATTTTATTTCACTTTTCATGTATGTTCATTTCGCAATATAATGCCTGTGGGACGAAAATAAATAAATCTTCTGACTTTTTCATCTTATTGGTCCGTTTAAGAGCCTGTTTAAATTTAATTGCTAATAATTTGTATAATTAAATTAACGCTTTATTTTTTATTTTCCCGCTGATTTTGCAGATTCAGCAGATCATTATTCGTAAATCAAATCAGCGAGATTTGCAAAATCAGCGAGAAATAATATTTTAATACAAATTTAAACAGGCTCTAAGTCTTGTTTAAACTAAAAATAATGTTTTCAGGGTTCTTTTCATCTTTTCTGTGTTCCTCTAAAGTAAAATGATGCCTCAAAAGTAATGACCGGGAATTTTTATTGAGCTGATTAGTAAAAGCCAGTATTGTCTGTAGGGGTAATGTATGAAAGCTAAATTTTAAAACGGCTTTCAGCGCTTCGCTCATGATTCCTTTTTTATGATGGTCCGGTAACAGTTCATATCCTATTTCAGCGGTTGTCCTGTCCTCTGAAAAGTTCCATAAACAGATCGTCCCGATAAGGTTTCTCTGATCTTTAAAGGAGATTCCCCGGAAAATCATCTCTCCATTCTGCTCTTTCCTTCTGACATGAAGGATAAACTCCAGGGCATCATAATTGTTTTTGGGAGAGTTTCTTTTCACAAACGTATTGATATAAGCATTGCTGCGGATCTTCAGAATATCTTCAGTATAAGTTTCGTCGATCTCTTTCAGGATCAGCCGTTCTGTTTCCAGTTTCATTTGATGATTTTATTTAACAGACAAAGATATCAGGATAAAAAGCATTCTTAATAGATATCGTATGTTGCTCAAATATACGGAATAATCAAAATTCTCACTAAATTTGCATTGTGTATATAGATAAAGAAGATTTAGACGAATTAGAGTTTCCGCAATTGCTCGCGGAAGTCTCCCCATTTGCGTATTCTCCGAAAACAAGAGAAAAAATTCTTCAACTTCGTCCGATGGAAATTGACGAGGCGGAACTTTCATTAAAAAAAACATCAGAATATCTGTCGAGTTTTGAAAGTTCAAATGCGATTCCGTTTGATGAGTATGAAGATATTGAAAGTGAGCTGAAACTGATGCTGATCGAAAATTACCGTCTGGAAAACAGTGCTTTCATCAAAATCAAAACCATCACGGAACAGATCGGAAGACTGCAAAAATTCTTTCCTACCATGCCGGAAACCTTCCCCACTTTAATGGAAGAAGCTTCCGTACTGGAATTCAGAAAAGAGATCATTGAAAAGGTGGATAAGGTTTTCAACCGTTTCGGTGAAGTAAAAAGTGAAGCTTCTCCGGCCTTAAAAGGTCTGAGAACAGAAATACAGCATGCTAAAAAAGCCATCCAGGAAAACTTCAACCGGGCTCTTACCACGTATGGGCAAAGTGACTTTTTGGATGATATCCGGGAAACGATCATTGATGATCAAAGGGTTTTGGCTGTAAAGTCAGGATTTAAGAAAAGAGTTCCCGGAAGAACGTTAGGAATATCCAAGACAGGTTCTATCACCTACATCCAGCCGGAAAGTGTGGTAAAGCATTACTTCAAGCTTCGTGAAAATGAAGAGGAAGAAAAGAAAGAGATCGATAAAGTGCTCAGAAAGCTTACGGCTGAACTGGCAGAATTTCAACCTCAGCTCTGGAGATATCAGGTGTATATTTTTGATCTTGACCTTACAAGAGCGAAAGCGAAATTTGCGGAATTGGTCAACGGAGTTCTTCCCAAGATCAATCACCATAAGACATTGAGATTAAAAGATGCTTATCATCCATTGTTATGGCTAAGGAATAAAACAGAAAACAAGACCATTCACCCTCAGACGCTAACTTTAACGGAACATAACAGAATTATCTGTATTTCCGGACCGAATGCCGGAGGAAAGTCAATTACCCTGAAAACCGTCGGCTTATTGCAGCTGATGATTCAGAGTGGTATTCTGGTTCCTGTTCATCCAAAGTCTGAGATGTTTTTCTTTGAAAAGATCATGACCGATATCGGTGATAATCAATCTATCGAAAACCATCTGTCAACGTATTCATCCAGGCTGAAGAAAATGTCGGGAATTATCCGTGAGGCTGATGCGGATACGCTTTTACTGATCGATGAATTTGGAACAGGTTCTGATCCTGAATTGGGAGGTGCCCTGGCTGAAAGCTTCATGGAATTTTTCTATGATAAGAAGAGCTTTGCCATTATCACAACTCACTATACCAACATTAAACTGGTTATAGAACAGCTTCCCAATGCACAGAATGCAGCCATGCTTTTCAATGAAGAGACACTGGAGCCGATGTACAAGCTGGAAGTGGGACAGGCAGGAAGCTCATTTACTTTTGAAGTAGCTGAGAAGAATAAGATCCCAAGGTTTATCATCCATTCTGCCAAGAAGAAGGTAGAGCATGATATTGTCAATCTGGATAAAACGATCGTAAAGCTTCAGCAGGAAAAATTTGAAGTTGAAAAGCTTAAATCAGATCTTGCTGAAAGAAAAGAATCTGTAGAAGATAAGCGTGATAATCTTCAGAAGCTTAACGATCAGCTTCAGCAGAAGCTCTTCAATTTCCAGAAACTGTATGAAGAAGAACACCGTAAGCTTCAGTTCGGAAACAAAATTGAAGCATTCATAGACAGCTATACGAAAGGAAAATCGAGAAAAGATGTTGTCAAAGACTTTGTGAAACTTCTGGAGCAGGAAAAATTCAGGAAATTAGGCAGTGATAAAGATGAGTCGAAACGCCTGCAAGTCGTGAAGAGAAAGATCACCCAACAGCTTAAAAAGGAAGATGTTATTGAAAAAATTGCTGAAACCAATGAAAGAATTGAGGAGAAACGCAAAAGCGACCGTGCCGTTTGGATGAAAATAGGCCAGCGTGTCCGTATCACCGGAAGCACCAGTGTAGGAACCATTGAAAAGATTTCCCGGAACAAGGTAATTGTCAATTATGGAACTTTCAAAACGACGATCGATGCGGATGAGCTTGAGAGAATTTAATTAATTTGAAAATGCGTTAATTTGAGAATTTGAAAATTAACGTTATGCTGATAACAAAGAGAGAGTGCTACAGAGTGCTCTTTCTTTTTTAATTTTTTACTGGACCTTTCAATCAAAGATGGAAGGCTTTGGAAACAACAAAATAGGAATGGGATTAGGAAGCAGCGTATCCATCAGCTATGGCTTCGGAACCGCCTTTTACCTGGCTGGTGTTTTGTTTCTGATCATTCTGCTTTTTTATGGAGTATTTTCATATTTCCTTAAAAATGATCCTGAAGCCATCTATGGACCTCCAAAACAAAATGCAGAATCTTAATACAGGATTTACAGATAAAAAGAGACTGTCTCAAAAGTGTCATTCTGAATGAAATGCAATGTAATGAAGAATCTCAAACAACTGACCATCAATGAGATTCTTCCTTCGTCAGAATGACAAAAGCCGAATTATTCGACTTTTGAGACAGCCTCTTTTTTATGAACAGCATTGGCCTACATATTATCATCTTTTTTTAATACTTTTGAAGCCAGGACTTAATGTATCTTTCAGTATGGCCAAAAGCATTCTTACCCTTTGGATATTTTATAAAAAAATAATACTTCCGGCCTTATTGTTTTCTTTGCTGCTCTCATTTTTGTTTCCATCCGGTTTTGAAACTTTCGGATTGAGCTTTCTTCTTATACTGCCTGTTCTTCATTATTTTATTTACGAAGTAAGGGTAAAAAACGAATATTACTTTTATGCCAATTTAGGTTTCTCAAGATTGTTTCTTTGGGGAGGGACTTTATCATTAAGCCTTATTATTAACATTATAACCTGGTTCTTATGAGTACACTTCATATTGACAGTGTGACCAAGTCTTTTAACGGAAAAAAAATCCTGCAGGATATTTACATAGGGTGTGAAACCGGGCACATCACAGGTCTGCTGGGCCGAAACGGAACCGGAAAATCAACCTTATTAAAAATTATTTTTGGAATCATCGGCAGTGAAACCCAGTTTATAAGGTATAATGACAAAGTTTTAAAAAATGTTTCAGACAGAAAACACAGGATCGCATATCTGCCACAGGATCTTTTCTTACCTAAATACAACACGGTTAAAAGCTTAATTCCTCTTTTCTGTAATAAGGTTAATACTGATCTGCTGTTTGCTTCTGATCCCATACGCCCTTTTCTTCACGAGAAACCTAAAAATCTTTCCAAAGGTGAACAGAGAATTATTGAGGCCCTGCTCATTCTTCATGCTGATACGGATTTTGTCTTACTGGATGAGCCTTTTCACAGCCTCTCCCCTAAAGTTTCTGAAACCCTGAAAAGGATTATCCTTCAACAATCCAAGAACAAAGGCATTATTATTTCCGACCACAATTATCAGGATGTTCTGGATATTTCAGACCGCATATACCTTCTTTCTGAAGGCCATCTGAAACAAATACAAGATTTAAAGGAACTCCAACAGCATAATTATCTTCCGAAAAGCATTTAATTTATATATTTGAGGATTAAAATTTTTTTCAAGATGACTTTCATAAACAGAGCATTTTATCTATCGGCTTTCAGTATTTTTTCTTTAGCCTTCGTTAAAGGGCAGAATAAAGTTCCTTTTGGTGTTGTAAAAGCCGAGGAGGGATATGCCAATGTACGGGTACATAAAGACAACTACAGAAAAATCGTAGATAAGATCCGTATGCGTAAAGGCGATGTATTTGTTTATGTAAAGCCTGCTCCGGGAGAAACGGAATGGATCTGGATCAAATATCCGGAAAAGCAGGATGAAGATAAGCCCTTCGTACGTTATGAAACTCTTGATAAAGAAGGAATGGTCAATAAAGAACGGATCGCTTTCATAGACCAGCTTCCGGCTTATACGCCTTCCAAGTCTAAGAACGGAAGATCGCTTATTTTCACAGACAATTCCGATCCGAAAGTTCCTACTGCCCAGAGAAGCAAGGTCGTTATCGATATCTACCCATCTAATGCCGGATACCGTAAGAAAGAAAAAGACGAGGAAGGAAAGCTTCTTACCATTGATAAGGTAAAGCCATGGGGGATCGGGAATGATCTTCCTGAAGGTATGACAGAGATCAAGTCGATCAGAGTCCAACAGCCCGGAAGAGGTTCTGTTTTTGTAAGGGAAGCCATCAAAAATATGTTCCAGCCAACCATGGATTTTGAAAATGTGGGAGTCACTTCTCTGGATAATGACAATATCTTCCTTTACATGATCAACGGTTCAGGAGAGAACAGGTATACGACGCTTTGGACCATCAAGAAAGGAAGAGTGATCAGCCAGATTATTTATCACAATCCGGAATAAATTCATTATTTTTACACCGAAAAGTTTTAACGCTTATTCATCACAGAAACTGGTTCCGCATAACCGCAGATTAAAAGGGAACCGTGTGAAAATCACGGACTGTCGCGCAACTGTAAGTAACTGAAGTCTTTATCAAAAGATCCACTGTGCGGGGCACGGGAAGGAGATAAAAGATGTTACAAGTCAGGAGACCTGCCTTTTTCTTAAACAAGAAACTTTCGCGAGCTGAAGTTTTATTGATCTGATGGATTGTTTCAGGGATTTTCAAAGTTCCTGTCATTATTCTGTTGTTTTGATACGATTTCATTTCGCTTTAATTAATAATGAAATATGACTACAGAAGAAAGAATTGAAGCATCCGAAACCAGAATCTTTAAAGCGGTTTTCCCTAACACGACCAATCATTATGATACTCTTTTCGGAGGTACAGCCATGCAGCTGATGGATGAAGTGGCTTTCATCACGGCAACCCGTTTTGCAAGAAAAAGAGTAGTAACGGTAAGCAGTGATAAAATTGATTTTAAAAAGCCTATTCCTGCCGGAACCATCGTTGAGCTGATCGGAAAAGTTTCACATGTCGGAAAAACCAGTATGAAGGTAAATGTTGAGATCTATACGGAACAGATGTATTCCTACGAAAGGGAAAAAGCTATTGTAGGTGATTTCACTTTTGTAGCCATTGATGAATTCAAAAAACCAATTCAGATACTATGATAATAAGCTTCGGGCGGCCTTTGGCCGCCCGAAGCTTATTATCATTACTTGCTTAAAGCATCTATTTTAAAACTTTTTCAGTTTCCAGGCTTCTGTTCAGAAGCAGCTCAAAGGCTTCCCCCATTTCATCTGATGCTCTGGTGATCGCATTTTCAAGCATATTTCTGATCTGTCTTTCTGTAACGCCGGCCTCCGTCCAGCTTTTTCCTGAAGTATGGGAGTTCAGGATAAACGGCATAATTCTGTCGATTGAACACGCAAAAATGGCATCCGGTGTTTTTTCTTCCTCAAACTCAAGCCACAGGTTAAAGAATTCCGTACGTAAAGGTTCATCCAGGATTCCGAAGATCTTTTGGGCAGAAGCTTTTTCTCTTTCAAACTTTCCTACCATTGCTTCCTCATCAAAAAGGAACGTATCTCCTGCTTCAATTTCTACCAGGTCATGAATGGAGAGCATTCTTATCACTCTCAACAGGTCGATATCCGCACGGTTTTTGGCATAAGGATAAAGGATCTGTGCCAAAATAATGATCTGCCAGGAATGTTCCGCTGTATTCTCTCTTCTGGAATCATCTGCATTATAATTTCTTCTCTGTACATTCTTCAGCGCATCTACCGCAAGAATAAAATCGATCTCTTTCTGTATCTTCATCTTACTTTTCTTTTTCTTTATTATTTTGTTCTACAGGATACACCCTGGTTCTGGTAATCCATTTATTATTTACTTTTTCCTTTGTGATCTCTTTTACCACGCTTTCGCCGGTTGTATCTTTTTCCTTTTCAAATACTTTGTCCAGCCCTTTATTAGGGATCACAGCATATTCCATAGTGAAAAGCTTACAGCAACCGGATCTTCCATAAGTGATCAGACGTTTACGCTGGGCGTCTACCTCAAAGATATCCAGGTGACTGGAGGCCAGATCTGTCAGCTCTGCACTTTTTACAAATCCCATTTTGGTAGTGTTGAATACATATACATCATAAGAAGCTCCGCTGTAATTCCCCATATTACCATTTCTTACCGCTATATCCTCGCTACCGTCAAAATTGAAATCATCAATAACGATGGGACTCTCTTCCTGCGTTAACGGAATGATGGTCCCGGTTGACAGCTTTTTATTCTGGCTTAAATATACGACCAGATCATCAGAAGCAAAAGTCTGTACCTTGGTATTTTTAGTATCAAACAGCTCTACTGTTCCTTTGCCGTTACAACGTCCGTCAGAGCAGCTTTCTATATGGATCATGGCGGTATAATTCTTTGACGCATCTTTAACTTCAAACTGGTATTGCCCGAAGCACAATGGACCAAGGAAAACAAGGGTCGATAAAATCTTATACTTATGTAAAATGTTCATAGTAATAATCATTGATGTGTTTTTTTATTCTAACAAAAATACGAATCATAATGCCGATCTCAAAATCTGTTTCATCACCGGTATTTTATTTTTTAAGAAGCTGTTTCCTGCTATCCGCTCATACTCCTCGCTCCTGCCCAAAACCCCGCTTGCTGTGGGGTAACCGCTGCTATCAGGGCTAGGAATGAAGCAATGGAATGATCAGTATCCAGAGATGGAACTAATGTGAATCCTATTTTTCAGCGCATATTCTTATCGGATCAGAATCTACGCAAACATCTGCGTCAATCCGAGTAATCTGTGGTTAATTATATAAGTAATACGTAATCATCAAACGCTATTTCTTTATCATAACAAAGGATGGAGCCAGGATGATCCGACAATATCTGTCAAAATATTCAACAGGAAAATGGGCTTTAGCCAAAATATAAAATTGAAACACAAATGCTACTAATACTCTCCATAAATTTTACAATGAATTGCATTTCTTTATCACCATTTTTCCTTAAAATCTGAATCTGAAATTTGAAATTTTGAAGAATTTCACCTCTTATTTTATTTTTTTAAAATTTTAATTTAAAATTATACAATTGATTATCAGTAATTTAAATATTTTATTTTAAAAATTTCACTACTTTGTATTGCATAATACCATTTTAATTATATATCTTTGTAATGTAAAATTAGAATAGGCTCAACTAGCTAGGAGTATTATTCTAAAAATATAACTAATTAACAAAACTTATCAAAGATGAATACTGAAAATACCAAGGCGCAAATGCGAAAAGGAATTCTGGAATTCTGTATTCTAAGTCTCATCAATAATCGCGAAATGTATGTTTCTGATCTTATCGATGAACTGAAAAAAGGAAAACTGGATGTAGTGGAAGGTACCCTCTACCCTCTTCTTACAAGACTTAAAAACGGAGAGTTTCTCTCTTACAGATGGGAAGAATCTACCGGAGGGCCACCCCGAAAATATTATCAGATCACAGAAAAAGGGAAACTTTTCCTGGATGAACTTCAAAATACGTGGAATGAACTGACAGCTTCAGTCAACCAAATCACTCAACAATATTAAAAAACAAAGCTATGAACAAGACACTCTCAATAGGACTCGCAGGTTTTTCTTTTACAATAGAAGAACACGCATATATAAAGCTCAGCGATTACCTTAATGCTCTGAGAAGCTCACTGGATGCTTCTGAAGCGGATGAGGTAATGCATGACATAGAAATAAGAATGGTAGAGATCTTCAGAGACTCTCTGGGAAAACGCGAGGTGATCAACGATACCGATGTAGAAAAGGTAATCGCACAGATCGGAACCCCGGAAAAGATCGAAGAGCAGGAAGAGGCGTATTATTCTGAAAAAAACACGGCTAAAAATAATAATTCAGGAACCTATTATACAGACAAAAAGCAACTGTTCCGTGATCCTGAAAAACAAAAGATAGCAGGAGTTTGCGCAGGTTTAGCTCAATATGTAGGAATGGATATTACCGCTATGAGAATCATTTGGTTTGGAGTTTTCTTTCTGGGAATCTTCACCGCGGCTATCTCTTCTTCATTGATTGTACTTCTTTATATAATCCTTTGGATCGTACTTCCAAAAGCCGAAACAGCGGCAGATTTCCTGAAAATGCAGGGAAAGCCTATGAACTTCGACAATCTTAAGAATGAGTCTAATAAATTGGTACAGTTTGCCAATGAATCTACTCAGAGGGTCGGAGAAATATACAACGAAAATAAACCTTATATCAACAATGCAGGAAGCGGAGTCTGGAATATTTTCAAATACATTATAGGAGGCTTCTTTGTATTGATGGCGGTAGGAAGCATTATCGGAGTATTTGTATTATTCGGTCTTTTCGGAATGGATACGGATTTTCCGGGAGCCAATGAGATCAGATTCTATATGGATGATCAGGGACTTGATAAAGTATTGGCTGCCATGATGGTGATCGGAAGCTTAATTCCCGCGATCCTTTTCAGCCTGTTAAGCATCAAGATCTTTTCTCCCAAAACAAAGCTTAGAAATATCGGTTGGGTAATTGGCGGATTATTCCTTCTTCTGATAGGACTGGGAACTTATTTCGGAATCAGTATGGCTAAGAAAAATCTGATCTACAGAGGAAGTAAGGAAGACATAGAAAATGTTGCGATCAACACAACTTCTGATACCATCTACGTAGATGTGAAGCAGATAAGCATTCCGCAAAATTTCAAAGCTTACAATGATAACATCTATTCGGACAAGAAATATGTGTATGAAAAAGACTATATTTCTGTAGAGGTTACAAGAAAATCAGATATCAAAACCCCTTATCTGATCATCAAGAAGGAAGGGAACGGCTATAATTATCCTGTTCAGGTCACAGTTCCTGTAGAAGTGGCAGACAATAAAGTAATACTTCCGAACTTTGTAAAATACCCGTACGAACACAGATTCAGAGATTACAGAGTAGACTATGAACTTGTTGTTCCTCAAAAAGCAGTAGTAATCCCTGTAAAAAAAGACAGAATAGATTTTGATGGTGATCTGGACGGAGACGGCATCAATGATGACGATCAGGATAGAGAAGAAAACCATAACGGTATCAGAATCGAAAAGAATAAGATCACTGTAAACGGTTCCAGCATAGAATATGATTCCAATGATAAAGACAGCATCATTATCAATGGTAAAAAAGTTCCTAATAACCAGGCGAAGAAAGTAATTGATTCTGTAGCATCCGATATCAAAAAGATCAACAAGGATGTAGACATCAAGATCAAAGACGGAAAAAACGAAATTTCCATACAAACTAAATAATTAACTTCAGAGAGTGGTAGAAGGTGTGGGTGGAAGGCAACCGTTTGAAATTCACACCCTTCTTCTCTCAGAAAAGTGAAAAAAAAACAAGATTTAGTTTCCCATGTGAAAAATTTGTTTTAATTTCGTATAGCTAAAATTTAATAACCAATCAACCCAAAAACACAGCCTTATCATGATACAATTTGCAATGGAATTCGTAATGAAAATCGTAGATTTAATTAGCGGTTTGTTTTAAGAGCGATAATATTTCAATATATTTGTAAAGTATAACCAAAGTTTGGTTATACTTTTTTGTTTATAATTCAAGAATCTATGAAAAAGCTGATAGGCAAACTCATGTTAAAATTATTAGGTTGGAAAGTTGTTCTGCAGGGCGATGTCAACAACCTGAACAGGTGTATCCTTGTCGTTGCACCTCATACCCACAATATGGAATACATTTTAGGAAACTTTGCCTACTGGTCTTTGAATAAACCTTTGAAAATCATCATCAAAGATGCCCACACCAAAGCCTGGTACGGAAGTGTTGTAAAAGGACTTGGAGGAATCGGCATCGACAGAAGCCAGAAAAATGACCTCGTGAATTTTGTGGCCAATCAATTCTCAAAAGAAGACTTCAGCCTTGTCATTACTCCGGAAGGAACAAGAAGCTGGGTTCCGAAATGGAGAAAAGGATTTTACCACATGGCTTTAGCTGCAAAAGTACCTATTGTATTGGCAGCAGGTGATTTCAAAAGAAATATCGTTTATCTGGGCTATACCATTCCTTATGAAAAAATTGCTTCAGTTCCTTTTGCAGAGATCATGCAGGAAATTCAGGATTATTATGTAAAAAATGATATCGTTCCTAAAGTTCCGGCAAATTGGAATCCTGATATTATGGGAGCAGGCAGCGATTCAGAAGTTAGAAGTTAGAAGTTAGAAGTTAGAAGTTAGAAGTTAGCAAAATTACAATTCATCATTTATCCATTATAAAAATGAAAGGTCAGACTAAAGAAGAAATACTAGCGTTCATGAATAACTGGGGAGACGAGACCCTGGCAAAAAACCTTGAAATAAAATTCATCGATATTGATCTCGAAAATGAGACCCTTACCGCTACAATGCCGGTGCTTCCGAGAACGCATCAGCCATTTGGGATCATGCACGGAGGGGCAAGCTGCGTTTTGGCTGAAACCTTAGGCTCAAGCCTGTCTAATATTTTTATAGACGGTGAAAAATATTACGGTGTAGGAACCAATATCAATTCCAATCACGTGAGAAGCAAAAAGGACGGCATTGTAACGGCTACCGCCCGCTTCATCAGAAAAGGAAAGACCATGCATGTTTCTGAAATTGAGATCCGGGATGAAAAAGGGACGCTCATCAATCATACAACAATGACCAACAACATCATTTTGAAATAATCGAAAGAACAGTATAAAGATATAAGACTCAATTTTTTTGAGTCTTTTTTATATACTTGCTGCAATCCGGACTGGAAAAGCTGATAAACATCCCCCATTAAAACAACATCTTCTCCAGCAACACACCATTACCCCTGAAAATACAGGACATAAGAGTAAAAAACAGCTCTTTTAATTTTGACATCTTTAAGACTAATAATACCTTTGCAGAAAGGAAAATCAACTTCGGAATTTCCTATATTATTTCCGGCCGGTGATTTTCAAAATCCATTCATAACCCATGATTTATTTCAAACTTCCTTTCGACGAAAGATTACTGTCTGTAGATGAAAACAACAACAAAAATACAGTCAGCTTTTATTCATATAATGGTCTGTCCCACATCAGCTTCTATGGAGATATTCTCGAAATTGCCCCTGCTGAATTTAATGAAAATACCATTACAAATGAGCAACTGACCGGCAGTACAACAGAACTTAAAGCCGAAACCAGGGAAGAATACTGCGATACCCTACAGCAGGTGATCAGAGTCATTAAAGAAAATAATTTACCCAAACTGGTTTATTCCAGAAGAAAGATTTTTACAGACTTCAGTATCATTGACTATAAAGAAAGCTTCAAAAACCTTTGTCAATCCTACCCTAATGCTTTCAGATATCTGTTTAATGACGGTGAAAATACCTGGATGGGTGCTTTTTCCGAAGTCCTGGGAAAATTCAATAAGACAACCCATGAATTTGAAACCATGGCCCTGGCGGGGACACTTCCTGTCTCTGAAAAATGGTCTGAAAAAGAAATTGAAGAGCAGAAGCCGGTTACTTTCTATATTCAGAATATTCTTAAAACTTATTCTGATCAGGTTCAGCAATCAGAAACCTATGATCATGTTTCCGGCAACATCAAGCATTTACGGACTGATTTTAAAACCCATATACATCCTGAAGATCTTGATCAGCTTATTAGTGATCTGCATCCTACCCCGGCTGTCTGTGGTATTCCAAAAGATTTTTGTAATGAGAATATCCGGAAGTACGAAAAATTCCCCCGGGAGTTCTATGCAGGCTATATTAAAATAGAGACCGAGGAGACCATTCAGTATTTTGTCAACCTGCGATGTGCCAGACTTTATCAGGATGCCGTACACGTTTTTGTAGGAGGTGGTATTACAGCTCAAAGCAATCCGGAAAAAGAATGGACTGAAACGGAACTGAAGTCGGAAGCGATCTTGAAAAATCTGGTTGTTTCGTAGTGAATAAGAAGTGTACTATTTCTTTTTAGCTACATATTTACATGGATTTTCACAGATTTCTTTCGATGTATTATTTAGAACAGACAAGAAGGATAAAACGGGTCGAGATTCTTTCCGTTTTTAGATAATGATGAGATTTGTGAAACCTTTTGTGTTATTTGTGTTTCAGTAATAAGTTGTGGCTAAAGCCCGTGGAATATTGTTGATGTATTGAACGGACCAAAGCCTACCTCTATTGATGTTGATATTCGCATGGATAATGGTTGTTTAACGGCAAAATCTTTTATCTTTTATCTTTTATCTTTTATCTTTTATCTTTTATCTTTTATCTTTTATCTTTTATCTTTTATCTTTT
>NZ_JBSICB010000017.1:0-101364 GCF_058245615.1 Chryseobacterium sp. UF-290 | reverse complement strand
TGGTAGCCACGCCAGACTTAGGATCTGGTGCCGTGAGGCGTGGGGGTTCGAGTCCCTTCATCCGCACTATGCGAAAAGGCTCTACAGAGTCACAAATAAGATTGGAACTTTTGGTTCGAATCTTTTTTTTCGCCCATACCATGCCCTGGTGGTGGAACTGGTAGACACGCAGGACTTAAAATCCTGTACCTCTTTTGGTGTGCGGGTTCAAGTCCCGCCTGGGGTACAAAGCCCTCTGTAATTCGATTACGGAGGGCTTTTTCATAGCCAAAAATAGCTTTGAAAAAGTACTCGGATCCCCACACTAATATTCATTTATTCATTTTCGTTTCTATAAGCTCTCTTTAATCTGTAGCCATACCGGATTTTAAGTTTATCAAGATTTCAAAACTTAGGGCCTGTTTAAATTTATATTAAAATATTATTTCTCGCTGATTTTGCAAATCCCGCTGATTTGATTTACGAATAATGATCTGCTGAATCTGCAAAATCAGCGGGAAAATAAAAAATAAAGCGTTAAATTAATTAGACAAAATAATTAGCAATTAAATTTAAACAGGATCTTAGTCAATTTCACTTTTTTAAATAAATTTTAATGCGTCAAGTTATGTCGTTTCCCGCATCGATATTTGCAATAATAAAACACAGAAAATGAAATTCAATATCAAAGTTTAAGGTAGGTGTCTTGTATTGGAAACCAAATAAAAATAAGGCCGAAATCTTAAGTTATTCTGATAAAAAGAGCCTTAAAATCTTAAAAATATAGCCCTGAAAAGGACTATTCAGGTTGATCTGAATCAGGAAATAATATAAAGCCCTGTAACTCAAACTTTGTTTAGATTTTCAAGCCGACCTTTTTATTAACCTTAAAATTTTTAAGCAGTGAATTACGAGAATTATTTTAACGATTTTGATGACTTTGATGAAGAAAGCAAAAGAACACTACAGTCTTTATCTAATCACCTGGTTTTCAAAAAACAGTTTCTAAGCAAAGTATTACAGGAAAATACCGATTTGCAGAAAGGTAGCACAACACCTCTTGCTTCGTCTCTGACTTCCGACATTACGGATTGGCAAACCGATGAATATATTAATCTGGAGCTTCTGGTTTCAAAAATTAAATATGCAAACAACGGGATGAGGGATTATATACTGGAATACAATCCGGATGATTACCAATCCAAGACTCAAAACAAAAGCATCTCTCTTCCCGGCAGAAATTTCATCAGGCTGAAAGCTTATCTGAATTCAAGCAAAGAAAACATATCACTAAAATGGGATCGGACAAAAATAACTCAGGAAATAGCGGCAGGCAAGGAAAGAGTTTATTACAGAATCAATTTCTTCTATGATAAAAGTACCGATAAAGCAATTATTTTGGAAACTTATTCTTATCAGGAGTTCAGGGATCTGAATCTACTATTAGGTTATGGTGATATTGATAATTATAAGGATGATTACGAATACTTCCTAAAAAACTTTGCAGAAGCTATCAGGAAGTATAACGATCCCGAATCTCTGAAATTCATTTACGAAAATGTTCCTGAAACTATTTTGCCTAACCTTTCTGTACATATTGATCATCTGACGTTTTTTAGCCATCTTGAAATCCTTTCAAAAGCGGATGACTCAGATATTTTCAGGGATAGCAGCTCTGCAGTGGTACAGGTTTTCAAGGCAATAGGAGATCCGGTTCCTGTCCTGAAGTACTTTCGGGAGAATCCGGATAAGCTGAACAGAATTTATTACAATTTAGACGGCAGTACAGAATATGACGGCAAGGTACAAAGCAACCGGATGATACTTGCCAATATTATGATGCTGTTTTCACTGTTTGCTAATAATGACAACCGGAAAAAAGAAGCCAGAACCTTTACTATTGGGAAAGGCTATAAAATCAACAGTGACATTCTTGAAATGGGAATTTTCCAGGGGAGTAATGATCAATACCGGGGTACTTTTTTCCTGCAACAGCAGAAAGAGGTACAGCAAAGAGTAAAAATTGTCCCGAAAGAAGGAGATCCTAACGCAACAGAAACCGTTACAGAAAACTTAGATGAGGGCGCGCAGTTTCACCCTCTGGATATGGTATATCTCACAGATGTCAGCGGAGGAACAGAGGAAACCTATCTGGTTCCTGCTATTTATCTGAAGGCATTGGCAGACGCACAGGAATGGGAGGTTGTACACGAGAATATCCGTATTGCAGCCAATCTTGTGGCCATTGTGATTGGTGTTGCTACATTGGCAACCACCGGAAACCCCTATTTTATTTTATTGGCGGCAGCTGATATTTCTTTGGCAGCAGCAGATCTTACGATACAGATATTTAAAGAAGAAATTGCAAAATATGAAGGTGGAAAAGAATTTCTGGCGGACTGGGAAGAGATCTATATGGCAGGAGGTGTTGCATTAGCAGGTTTAACCATTGTGGGTGGATTTTATGTGGGTGCTGCCAAACTGCTCGCAAAAATGGCAGATGGAAGTGCTAAGAATTATCTTAAAACTTTGGTCCTAAAAGCTGCTCTGGAAACCAATATTTCTAATTTCCAAAGGAATACCATAAAAGTACTGGAACCCCGGGAAATTTTTCCCGGAGCGGAATACAGAGCTCTTGGGAACACCATGGCGGAAAACGGAGTCATTTTTTTATCCGGACAAAAGGAAGGAAAATTTTTAGAAACTTATGCTGTTGTTTACAAAGGTGAAGTGATAGAAGAGTTTACCAAAGCAGAAATGCATAAGTTTTACAAAAAATGGAGTAAATTACAAGGGGAAAGATTAGTAGATGAACTAGAGCATGCGGGTGGACATGTACCACCAGGTAGTTCTATAGTAGAAACAACCATTGAAGCAGAGATAAAAGCATTTGAAGAAGGGTTAAAACAATTCTCAAAACCAGTAGCAAATCCTTTTGAGAAAATAAAAGAAGCGATGCCTTATTTTAATCATAAATCGGTAGGTACTGCAGTAAAACAAGTAAGTACAACAAATTGTGGCAATACAGCAAAAGTTTTAGTTGACTTTTTGAAAACAGGGGAATTGAAATTAGCCGAATGGTCAGGAATGCAAGGGACAGAATATGTAGCCGCAAAATTTGGAGGAGGTCACTTCCAACCTTCAGCATTACCTAGAATGAAGGAATTATTGAAGGAAAAAGATATAGTCGTTATTTATGGTATAAAATATAGAAACAGTATAACAGGGAGTACTGATGGACATTTTTTTGTAGGAATGAAAAAAGATGGAGAATTACATTTATTTGACGGTCAAACGGGGGAACAGGTAATATTTGGTCCAACGAGAGAGTGTAGAAACTTTCTCCAAAGTAAATATAATAGCGAATATAAGCAAACAGAAGGGGGAGGTTTTAAATATTTAATTGTGAGATAATAGCAACTAAAAATAAATTTATGTTAACAGACCAAGAAATGCTAGCCATAGCAGAACGTTTTATTAAAAAAATAGTAATAGAGGGTATTGAAGTAATGATATATACTGATGATATTATTAAAAAAACCTATGGGAATATTTATCGTTTTAATTCTAAAAAATATATTTTAACAGGTGATTTTAAATATGCATTGGCAGGGGGGGGGCCTTTTTTAGTGGAAAAAAAAACAGGGAGAGTCGTTAGTTTTGGAACCGCAGGCATATTAGAAAATGAGATAAAAGCCTATGAAAACGGGACATTATCTACAGCTTTAGACACCTATTGGTATCCTGATGAAGACAGGTTTGATTATAAATAGCTTATACTCAAACGATAATAAAAAACAGTAGAAACTTCACTGCTGTTTTATTATTATTTTAATAGCATAAGGTTATAACAACACAAAAAAAGCTAAAATTTATGTTAACAGACCAAGAAATGCTAAACATAGCAGAACTCTATTTAAAAAAAATAGGAGAAGGTGGTATTGAAGCAATGCTATATAATGATGAGATTATAAAAAAACCGTACGGCAATATTTATTTGTATAATTCAAAAAAATTTATTTTGACGGGTGATTTTAGATATGCAGTTGGAGGCAATGCTCCTTTTCTGGTAGAAAAAGAAAGCGGCAGGGTTGTTACCTTTGGTACCGCAGGCAGATTAGAAGATTATATAGAAGCTTATGAAAATGGAACATTATCTACAGCTTTAGACACCTATTGGTATCCTGATGAAGACAGGTTTGATTATAAATAGCTTATACTCAAACGATAATAAAAAACAGTAGAAACTTCACTGCTGTTTTCTATTATTTTTAATAGCAAAAAGCTTAAAAAAAATTATGTTGACAGACCAAGAAATGCTAAACATAGCAGAACGTTTTATTAAAAAAATAGTAGACAAAGATATTGAAGCAGTAATATTAATAGAAGAGACTATAAAAAAACCATACGGAAATATTTATTATTTTCAGTCTAAAGAATTTCTTGTAACAAGGGATTTTAATAAACACTTGGGAGGTAATGCTCCTTTTCTGGTAGAAAAGAATACAGGCAGAGTGGTTTCGTTTGCTATAAGAATACCTATAAAGCATCAATTATTAGCCTATGAAAATGGAACAATGTCCACAGCTTTAAATACTTACTGGTATCCCGACGAAGATCGGTTTGATTACAAATAAAATGAAAATAAAAACAGCAGTAATTTCACTGCTGTTTTTTATTATTTTTAATAGCAAAAAAGCTTAAAAAAGACTTATGTTAACAGACCAAGAAATGTTAAAAATAGCGGAGCGTTATTTAGAAAAATTAAGAGAAATCGGAGACAGTACTATCGAACCAATGATATACATAGATGATACTATTAAGAAACCTTATGGGAACATATTTTTTTATAATTCTAAAGAATACATATTAACCGGAAACTTTAATAAATCGTTGATGGGTAATGCTCCTTTTTTAATAGAAAAAGGATCTGGCAGAGTAGTTCGTTTTGGTACTGCGGGCAGATTAGAAGATTATATAAAATCTTATGAAAACGGAACTATGGGATTATGCTCAACCACTTATTGGTATCCGGACGAAGATAGATTTTCTAGTAAGTAATCAAATATAGATTTTAAATAGCAGCAGTAAAAACTACTTCTGTTTTCTTGTTTACCAAAATTGTAAAAGTATATATATGTTAACAGACCAAGAAATGCTACAAATAGCAGAGCGTTTTATTAGAAGAATAGTAGATAAAAGTATTGAGCCAATGTTATATGATGATATTATTAAAAAAAACTATGGAAATATATATTCTTTTGATTCTAAGGAATATATTTTAACAGGGAACTTTAATAAATCATTAATGGGAGGGGGCCCCTTTTTGGTAGAAAAAGAATCTGGTAGAGTGGTTGGGTTTGGAACTGCAGGTATATTAGAAAATGAGATAAAAGCCTACGAAAATGGAACATTATCGACAGCTTTAGACACTTATTGGTATCCTGATGAAGATAGGTTTGATTATAAATAATTTCAGATTGAATCTGTAATAAAGTTATTTAACTTAATCTGACAGTTATAGTCAATATTTTTATAATCTCAGACAATAAAAAAACCGTCTCACAATCTGTGAAACGGTCTGAGTATATATGAATGTGATTTAGTTTCCTAGTTCCAGCTGATTTTTTACAAGGCTATAATAATCTGCTTTTCTGTTGACAAGGTCCTGATGGGTTCCCTTTTCGACAACAGCTCCGTTTTTCAGGACAATGATCTGGTCTGCATTTTTTACGGTGCTTAAGCGGTGTGCTACAATGATTACCGTTTTCCCTTTGAAGAATTCCTGCAGATTGTCATGAATGATCTTTTCATTTTCGGCATCTAAGGCGGAGGTAGCTTCATCAAATAATATGAAATGAGGATTTTTGTAAACAGCTCTTGCAATAAGGACTCTTTGTTTCTGGCCTCCGGAGATTCCGTTGCCGGCAGCTCCGATCTTGGTGCTGTATCCTAATGGCAGATTGTCGATGAAAGATGATATATTGGCTACTCTTACGGCATTTTCCATTTTTCTGGTGTTGATCTCCACTTCGCTGGTGGCAATATTTCTTTCGATGGTGTCTGAGAAAATAAATCCGTCCTGCATCACTACTCCATAGTTTTCCCTGATGCTTTTAGGAGATAGGGTAAGAATATCGTCTTCATTATAATGAATTGTACCATGTGTAGGATTGTAGAATCTCAGTAAAAGCTTCATTAATGTTGTTTTTCCGCTTCCGCTGGCCCCTACTATAGCGGTGACCTTACCTTCCGGAATAAACAGGTTTACATCTTTTAGAACAAACTGGGACTTCGGACCTTCATACTGAAAAGAAACATTATTTAATGCGATTCCTCTTTCCTCTTTCCCTTTTGCCGCTTTATGACTGATTTCAAGCTTCTTTAAGCCTTCTTTTTCCTCTTCCTCATGATTCTGGACTTCATTTAATCTTGAAAGGCTCAGCTTTGCATCCTGTAAGGAACGGAAAAACGAAATCATTTGGTTAACAGGAGAATTCAGCTGACCGATGATATAAGAGATCGCCAATAATTCTCCGATGGTCATATTTCCTTTTACAACCTGTAATGCCGCAAAGAAAGTAACAAAAATATTTTTCAGCTGGTTTAGGAACTCAAAGCCTGAAAACTGGTACTGGTCTACCCTTAAAATACGAAGGGTCGTTTTGAAAAGCTTATTCTGGATTCCTTCCCATTCCTGTCTTTTATAATCTTCAAACTGGTTGAGTTTCATTTCAGAAACTCCGTTCAGGATTTCATATACGCTTTCCTGGCTTTCTCCTTTTTCTCTGAAACGGTAATAATCGAGGATTTCTCTTTTCTTCAGCCAGTATTGAGCCCAAACCAATGATAATGCGGTCAGAGATGAGTAAATAAGGACGATCGTTACATTATAATACCAAAGCACTCCGAAAAACACCAGAAAAGTCACCATAGAAAAGAATGTCATAAGGCTTTGAGAAGTAAGAAAATCTTCTATTCTCTCATTATCCTGTATCCTTTGGGTAAAATCCCCTTTCATTTTGGTATCAAAAAATCCCATCGGAAGCAAAAGCATTTTTTTCAGAAAGTCTGAAATAATGGAAATGCTTATCCTGGTTCCAATGTAGAGCATCAGCCAGTTTCTGAGGATTTCTATCGTAATGCTCCCTAAATATAAAACAACCTGAGAGATCAGTATGATTGTGATCAGGTCAATATCTTTTGTATTGACTCCTTTGTCAATCAGGATTTGGGTAAGGAACGGAAATACAAGGCTCAGTCCGCTTCCTATTAAAAGCATTACCGACAAAAAGGTGAACTTGTTTTTATGCTCTTTGAAGTATTTCATGGCAAAGGAAATACTCAATTTATCTTCTTCAGGAAAGGTTTGCTGATAAAAGCTGTTGGTAGGACTTACAAAAAGGGCAATGCCGTTTTCACCGTCTGATAGCCAGCTTTTAAGAAAATCTTTTTCGCTCAGCCAGATCATTCCGTGGCTGGGATCGGCAATTTTATATCGTTTTTTTCCTGTGATAAGGCTTTTCTTTACATCCAGAAGGACTACAAAATGATTTTTATTCCAGTGGAGGATACAGGGCAGGCTGCCGTTTTCATCCAGTGTTTTCAATGTCAGCTTGGCGGGATAGGTCTCAAATCCGATATCTTCGCACAGTTCGCTGATACTAAGCAAACTAACTCCTTCCCTTGATAGGTTGGCGTTCTCTTTCAAAAAATGTAGGGGAATCTGCTTACCAAAGTAAGAGGCCACCATTGCGATACAGGCAGGACCGCAGTCCATTTGGTCGTGTTGAGGGATAAATTTTAGCTTCATGATACTAGATATTTTCTTTTGCCTATTTTCATTTTGTAATACTTCTCTACAATGCCGTAAATGATGAGTTCGTGCATTCTGTGTCTGGATCTGATCAGCCTGTTGATATGCATATGGATAAAGCTGCTGACCAGTCTTTCTTTCTGTTTTGTTTTCAGGCTCTCTATTTCCCTGCAGTTTTCTGTGATTGAGCTTACAAATTCTGAAAAAGAAGGGCTGCTGTCTGTTTCTATAATCTCACTGATGCTATTCAGGTTGTTTCTGTACTTCAGGTCGAGTTGTTTTTTAAGGTTGCTGTCTACATTGAATTCCCGTTGAAACTGAGTATACAGTCTGTTGATCACTTCATGCCGTTTGTCCAGATCCATATTAAAAACATTGAAATAGGTATCAATACTTTTAATGGCATATAGCCATAGATCATCATGGTTGGGAATATCTTTCAGCAGGTTGACCGCCAGTTTGCTGTCATAATGGAAGATATGCTCCGCTGCATTGATAAATTCCCCTTCGTATCTTTCATATTCTCTGTCATAGGTTCCCATTTCCACTTTGTTGATGATGCCTTCACTGATGTATTTATCAAAATAGTCGTTGAAGGTGGTGATAATCCGGGCAGTATGGGTCAGATTACTGTCATTGATCTCCAGTCTTAGTCTGATGTGATTATCAGGATCACTGTATCTTATGTAAAACCATTTTTTAATAAGGTCTTCTTCGCTCAGCTGGGATAAAAGATCAGGAAAGACATCCTGTAATATTTTGTCTGAGAATTTGGTTCCACAATAAATTTTGTAATATAGCCACTTGTTTCCGGGGATGAATTTGTTATCGGAAATATTGACATTAAAAATATGTCCGTCAAGCTCCGTTTTCAATGCTTTATAATTCCTGTTGATCATCGGAATAATGATCTCATTATTAAACTCATCGGTCTCAAGATCATAAAGACACTCGGTAAGGGTTACCATTTCTTTTGATCTCAGCTCGTCGACAAGGAATAGTAAAAGATTATCGTTTTCAGAGTCAATCAGTAATTTGTTATCTCCCTGAGAAATAAAGAAATACCTGCTGATGTTTTTGTCTGAAAGATATTGTTTTACAGTTTTGATGCCTTCTGAATTATTGCTGACCTTCATTCCCGGCACTTCATTCTGATACAATCTCCACAATGCCGGTGTAAAGATAATATCATCGCCATATGTGATACGGGGGATATTATCGTACATCAGGTAATTGCTGTCCCCGATATTTAAAACCAGTGCGGAGGAAACATCCTGATGCTGAAGATCACATAAAAACTGATAGACCGGAAGGGAATTATAATCAAAATTATGAGCAGTAGAATGGAAGATTTTAACCTCTTTATTAAGCTCCTTATGGAATAAAACGATTCTTTTATCGATCATTTTAATGTAAAGATCCGTCAGATTTATTGTATTTTCCGATGCAGATGGTTTGGTAAGGTACGAAAGCTGATTCCCTCTTTTCACCTGTCTCAATAAGATGTTTCCAATCCTGTTATCGGGTAAATGAAGCAGCTCCACATAGATGAAATGATCATCATTCTGTTCTTCTTTGATGATCCTGTTCATCGGAGCCAGGATTTCTTCATCTTCATTGGAAAATCTTGCGATAAGATTGGTCCCGCTGGTTCCACCTACTGAAGATATTGCGATTTTATCCGAAACTTTTTCAATCATTACTGACAAGGATCTTGCAAGGCTCATTTCTTCAGAATCCTGAAGGCTGTTGATATCGTGCTGGCTGAGATCTATGGTCTTATCACCATTGATATTCGCTTTGCTGATCACTCTTCTCCAGAATTCATGGATCTTTTTATTATAGGTAATGGTAAATGAATCTGTATTGGAACTTGGCCAGCTTAAGGTGTCCAGCAGCGAAGAAAAATCATTTTCACTGTTTTGCTCCTGAATGTACCCGATGCCGCTCTCATTATCCAATACTTCAACCAAAGGAACCAGGCTTTCTTCATATCTTGAATAAAACGCTGTTTTAAACTTTTCCAAATTTTCATTGACCGTTTCACTCCCTTTGTCCCAAAAGCATGATAATGTATTGACCGCTTTTTTGATTTTAGAAAGATCTTCTCTGGTTACCGGTGAAAAATTGAGATCTCTTTTTAATGAAGAGTTGATCAGGTATTTTCTGTCATATAAAATGGAAAACTGGTTGGCAAGGGTAAATAGCTCATTGTAATGCTCCTGTGCCTGGCCAATGCCTGAGCTCAGGAGCTCCATATAGCCTTCCATTTTGATAAGGGCTTCCAGGTAAGCGTCCAGCTCAGCATGGATACCTCTTTTTGAACTTAAATATTCAATGACCTGATGCAAAGGAGAATGCTCATTCAGGCAGATATCAAAGCTGCTTTTAAAGAACTGGGCTTCGATCAGGCTGAAAATATAATATCTTGCATCTTCTTCGGAAACATCCTCTACATTTTCCGCTACCAGAGCAACCAGTCTTTCAAACGAATAGGTATTGTCTGCTACTGTTTCAACCAGAAAATCCAGAAGCTCATCCTTCTCCAATGAACTTAATGTATAGACTCTTTTTTCATTCTGTATAGTGGTTTCGATATATCGGTAATAATCACCCAGCTTGTAGACAGAATCATTGAGCTCATATTCGTGAACTTCCGGAAAATCTCTGTTGATTAACGCGATAACCTGAAAAAGGAAAGACAGGTCCAGTGTAGTATACCGGTGGATGGAATTCATATTTTCCGCTCCGATATTTTTATTTTCTGCATTTAATTCAAATGCCGAATGAGAAGCAAAAGTTCCGAATGGAGTAGATCTCGTCGTAATCCTGATGTAGTATTTCAGAATAGAATTATTGATCCTGTTTCTCTTTACCGGTGATAAAGATGGATCATTCTGGCATAATCTCGCCCATTCACTGTACAATTCATAGGAGGCTAAAAAAATAGACTCTCTGAAGATCTGGTCATTCCATAGCTCCATGATAAACTGATCAAGGTCTGCTGTATTTTTCGGTATATTTTTATATTGTCTGAATGAGTACAGGGAGTTTCTCATAAAGCCAATATTGATATTATCTAACTGCGTTTTCATGTTGAATAGATTGTAGGTTGTAATGATTGCTGATTGTTTCAGCGTTTTCTATTTTCTTGTCACTCTCTGCTTCTGTATCATATAAAATGAATTCATCTACGGCCAGTTTTTCATCCAGTTTTTCAATCAGTTCAAAAAGTCCTTCAAAGCTGAGGTTCAGAATTTTGAATGACTCGGATTCGTCTGCATCAGATTTTATTTCATTGACCTCCGAAAGGTTGATGGCCAATGCGAGGGATGTTTTGGGAACAAATCCGTTTTTCTGTGCAAACGCATCTTTATATCTGCTGATCTCCTCTTTTTTGCCTTCAAGATTGTCAAGGAATTTTCCATTGCTGTGAAATGCTGAAACACAATAGTTGGAATGCAGATTTACCGCATCATCTGTGTTATTCAGAGAAGAGGAAAGATACCACAGATCAGGGATCAGTCCGCCATACGGAGGAATCAGGATACCTTCTTTTTCATTTTTTTCTGCTTCAGAATAAAGCAGCTGGTGAATTTCGTAGGCATTTTCATTAAAAACCGCTCCGATCCCTTTTTCAAGCATGTCGGGATTTAAAAGATTTTTGGTATGCTCGCTTTCGGGAACTCCTTTTGACAATCCCAGATCGATTCTTCCGTTGAATATATTATTGATTAATTTATAATTGGTAACGACAGCATAAGGAGAATAACTCGGAACAGAAGTTCCTGCGGAGCCTACCCTTATCTTTTCTGTCATTCCGGCGATCATTGCGATAACGATATCCGGATTCGAAAATGCAAGATTTTTAAGGTGAGCATAATGATGCTCTGCCAGCCAAAATCTGGTGTATCCTAATCTCTCTGCATGAAGGGCATAATCCACTACGTCATTAAGAGCAGTGATTGAATCTTTGCCGCTTCTGTACCCAAGTTCCAGTAATCCTATGCTTTTTGTTTCCATGTTACAGTAAAAATTTTAGATATTTAGTTTTGTCTATTTTATCATTTAGAGCGATCAGCGCTCCGGTTTTTCCAAAGATCAGAGAGCTGTCCTGCTCAGTAAATGGCTGATCCAGTTCATTTTCCAGGATTTCCAGAGACCTTTTCATCCAGAAGCTTTTGGCTTGCTTATAGTCTGGCTGACTGTCTTTTTCGTTGATCTCATGGTAGAGCTGTACAAGTCCTGAAGTTCCGTGGCAATACTGGATAAATTCTACACCTGTATTGGCCATTGCTTTCCGTTTTGTTGTTTCCATCCCAAGCTCATGGGCCATCTCCTTATATTTTGTTTCCTGCAGTGTTTCCCCTGTTTTATAAAGAAGATAAGAGAAGGAAAGGTCACTGTTGCACCAGCAAAGCCTGTTGTTGTGGAAGGGCTTCAACAGGTTCTGGGTTATTTTGTAATTGTATGGTTTATATATTCTGGCGTTTTCTACTTCATGGACATCAAAATTGGAAATAATGAAATCCATGCAGGTGTCGATAACGTATTTAGCTTTTTCCGTAATTACCGGAAGAGCTAAAAGGTTATTCACAATAGAAAGATAGCCATAGTTGAATCCTAAATTAATACCATCTGCATAGCTGTCATTCAGCTTGTTTTCAAATGGGATGGGGTGAGAAACGCATTCATCGTAGAGGATGTTTACGATTTCACTGCTGTATTTTTCGTTTTTGATGGTGTTGAAATAATGTAAATTTCCTATGGGTCCATCAAAGAAGGTATAATTGTCTTCATTCAGCATGGTTACAGATTGTCGGAATATCAGATCTCCGATGTCTGTGATCTGCTCATCAAAATCATCATGTATTAATCCGTCTTTTTTTAACAGATCCAGGATAATGCCCAGGCCGGTCATTCCTTTGGATAAATTGGGAAGAGCATATACGTTATCTTCTTTCTGCAGATTGCCGTTTTCAAAAACCTCTTCAAGGATGGCTCCTACCTTGTTTACATACGTATCATTTCCGGTAATCCAATATTGTGTCAGGAAATAAAGAAGCAATCCCAGTTTTCCGTAGAGTAATCCGTCCGGTAACTTCCCATAATCGAAATCAAGTATTTTCTGATCGTATTCCTGAAGAATAGTTGTAATATTTTGAGATTGTAGAGTTTCCATTATAGGTCGTAATTATAGAATGAGACGTAGTTGTGATTTGTTTTAATGACATTGTTCATCAGGGTAATCCCGATTCCTGCAATGCCCTGGCCTAAAGCCATATTGATGCTGTCATATTCTGCGTTATAATAAGCATTGAATCCTGCCCAGCTGGTATTTTCATCATTTTTAGACTGAAGCAGATGCTGGTGCCAGTAATCTTGTGCTTCCAAAAAGGCATCCTGCTCAGTGAGATGATAAAGATTTTTGTAGAGTGCGGATAATCCTGCCGAACCGTAAATTAATCCCGATTCAAGGATGGCAGACTTGTCGTTATCCTTAAATTTTGTTGTGTTTAAAAGGATATACAGACCTTTGTCACAATAATCTTTTTCATTCAGGAGAATTCCGGCGTTGTAAAAAGTATAACCGATTCCTATTTCACCGTAAGCCAGATTATGGTAATCTATATAAACGCTTTCAAAAGCATTAAAAGGGAAAAGGCTTACATTGTCGGTATTATTTTCTTTACAGGCCCATATGAATGATAATCCTTCGTGGATAAGCTTTATGGATTCCTGATTGTAAATGTTATTTTTATAAAGGAACAAAAGATAGTTGACCACTCCTGTTGTTCCGTGTCCTAACCCCAGTTCTACATATGGATTTTCTTTATCACGGAGATCAAACTTCCAGTAGCTTCCGCTTTCGTGGGATTTTGTAAGCTCAATGATCTTATCCAGGGTTTTGTAGATCAGGTGTTTTTTATCCTCAAGATTTCTCAGTACGAAATACTTTGCAAAGCTCGGAAAACCGCTTGTTAGGTCAAGGTCTCCTTTCTCTGTTTTCTGGATCAGTATTTCTTCCAGAATTTCGTCTACATTTTCAAGCAATGAGTTGATGTCGTCGTCTAAAACCTCTTCCTTTTTCAGGAACATAAGATATAATCCCAGCTCTCTTATTTCATCATTAAAATGAAGGCTTTTATAATCCTCTGTCAAAACAGATAAGGACTTCTCTATGTAATGGGTTACCAGTTCTAAAGATTCCGATTCTTCGGTCATCAGGTAATGATAATAATAAAACATT
Source organism: Chryseobacterium sp. UF-290 (assembly GCF_058245615.1). Taxonomy (NCBI): domain Bacteria; kingdom Pseudomonadati; phylum Bacteroidota; class Flavobacteriia; order Flavobacteriales; family Weeksellaceae; genus Chryseobacterium; species Chryseobacterium sp. UF-290. Next base: position 87,319 of record NZ_JBSICB010000017.1, on the reverse strand, counting down.
GAGGCACTTAGAATCCCGTTATTAAGACCGATACCGGTAAGGGAAGCATCTTTTTTACGGATGCATTCTTCTATTTCTGAGATGATTAATTTTTCTTTTTGCATGATCTGAGAGCTGTGAGATTATATAATTTTTTTTAAAAGAGGGAGAACTGTTGATCAGCCTCCCTCTTTTATAGGAGCTGATTACTTCGCTACTCTTGTTTGTACTACTGTGTTTCCACCACAAGAGCACTGCCCGCATGATTGTGCAGCTGCCTGAAGGCTGTTAACCCCTCCTTTTAGGCTATTCATTTGCTCTTCCTGAAGCTTGCTGATTTGCTCTTTGTTGATCTGTAACCCCTTAGTTAATTTCATTTTGTTCATGATGTTTGATTTTTAAATTGTTATTGTTTATTTAAATGGTATCGGAAATAGATTATTGAGCAACTTTTGTTTTTACAATTGTATTTCCACCGCAAGAACACTGTCCGCATGATTGTGCAGCTGCCTGAAGGCTGTTAACCCCTCCTTTAAGGCTGTTCATTTGCTCCTCCTGAAGCTTGCTGATTTGCTCTTTGTTGATCTGTAATCCTTTAGTTAATTTAATTTTGTGCATGATGTTTGATTTTAAATTGTTATTGTTTGTTTAAATGTGATGTGGAAACCGGTTATTGGGCAACTTTTGTTTTTACAATCGTATTTCCACCGCAAGAACACTGTCCGCACGATTGTGCAGCTGCCTGAAGGCTGTTAACCCCTCCTTTAAGGCTGTTCATTTGCTCTTCCTGAAGCTTGCTGATTTGTTCTTTGTTGATCTGCAATCCTTTTGTTAATTTAATTTTGTGCATGATTTTAAAATTTTGATGTTGATGTTTTGGTTATCTTTTTAAGTCATAAAACCTTCATTGGACCTACTTGCAAGTATATATTTGATTAATTAATTCTGTTTCTTTCATCTTCGTTTCCGAAGTTTCTCTGCTGTTCGGATTTCAGATTTTTATTTCCGAATTTGTAGCTTAAAGAGACTCTGAACCCTCTTGTATCACCATAGCTGCTGAAATCTGTCTTCACTCCGTTAGACTCATAGGTGATCACAGGTCTTTGCCCGTTTAGCAGATCAAGCCCTGCAACCGTTAAGGTCAGTTTCTTATCCAGAAGTAAAAATTTCATGGATACATCCAGAATATTCATCGTGGAGATGTGGAAGATCTGATACCGTCCCGGAAGCTGCAGCCCATAATTGGCGCTGAAGAATATGGTTTTTGATTTATTAAGCGTGAAATCATTATTTGAATAGAAATACGCATTATATCCGTCTATTGAGTTGATGAAGTCTGTTTTGGACTTTACATTCTGATAATTGACATTGAATCCCGTAAAGCTGTTCCACCATGACCATTTATTAAAATTGTAATAAGTGGAAACCCCGATCTGATAGGTATTGGCATAGTTCAAAGGAGTGCTTCTCGTGATATTGGTATTCTGATCCAGGATAGCCAGATCCTGACTGAAATCTGATACCTGGGAATAATACACGGAGGATACCCACTTTTGGTTTCTGACATATGAAAACTCCAGGTTATCTATTATTGATGGCCTCAGGAACGGATTCCCTTCAGAATAATAATAAGGGCTTGTACGTACTACGAACGGATTCAGGTAATCGAAATTTGGCCTGCGGATCCTTCTGCTGTAGTTCAGCGATAAAGAATTTTTATCATCCGGATTATACGTTACATACGCCGTAGGGAATAATTTGACATAATCATTTTTATTCGTTTGATTGAGATTGTGGGAGTAACCGGTAGTTTGGGTGGCTTCCATTCTCAGCCCTGCCTGGGTTTCCCATTTCTCACCCAGTTTTTTGCTGGCTGAGACATATAACGCTTCATTATGCTCTTTATAATTAAATATATTTGTTTGATCCGTATTCAGAACAGGGACTCCGGTTTTGTGGTCATAAACAACCAGATCATTGTCCGTATTCGTGTAGGTATACTTTCCTCCGAAACTTACTGAGGCCCATTTTAACGGCATTTCCACATCCACTTTTCCGGAATAATTCTCAATACGGTTTACATTGGTATTGGTGGCTGAGAAAAAGCTTCCCGGAATAATGTCCCGTTGAGGATTCAGCTCATTTCCTGCAAAAAAGCTATAGTCACTTTTTTTATAGTGGAAATAATCAAAATCAGTAGTGATCTTTGTTCCTGCGGAATCTATCTTAAAAGTATTGTTCCAGTTAAGAGAATTCATATTCGGCTTATTATTGGCATCCACATCGGAAGCAATATAGGAGTTGACAGCACCTGTTGTATTGTTGAATCTTGATGTGAAAGGACTGTTTGATGAGGTATTTCTTGTAAAGCTGCCCAGGTACTTTACGCCCGTTGTCCAGTGATCAGATATTTTATAATCTGCTCCCAGCCCAAGACCCAGGTTATTCTCTTCAGATTTATTCTTTACATTCATGAGCCACAGCTCATCAGGATAGTAAATTTTGCTGTCAGATGTTGTACGCAGTCTCTGAGAGTTGGTATTGGCGGATATTTGTAATGATAATCTGTTTCTGTTATAATTAAAAGCTCCCTGAAGGCCGCCGCCTGCATATGTTTTTTGCGTGTAAGTACCGCCAATATTGGCATTCCATGAGTTGGCCCGGCCCTTTTTTAGCTTAATGTTGATCAGCCCGCTGTCACCTTCCGCATCATATTTGGCCGGAGGGGTGGTGATCACTTCAATAGACTGAATATTATCAGAAGGAATAGATTTCAACAGACTTGATAAATCATCCGGAGACATTCGCTGAATGCGGTCATCGATCATTACCAGAACTTCTCCTTTACCAACGATAGAAACTTTTTCATCCTGGATGCGGACCAATGGAGTTGTCTTTAAAGCTTCCAATGCCGTACCTCCGGTTGCTGCAACTGAATTTTCTACATTGAAAACAAGGCGGTCTACTTTTCTTTCAACTAATTTTTTCTTTTTTATAAGGCTGATCTCCTGGATTTCCTTGCTGGTATCCTGAGGTTCTTTTATGATATAATTTTTACTGATATCTCCATCAATGTTTTCATTACCTTCATATACTTTATTTCCATTTAAGAAGAATTCCGTTTTATAAGAATCAGATTTTGGAAGTTTAATCGAGAAAAATCCGTTATCATCTGTAATGGCGGAGAATCTGTTGTCTCCTGCTGACAGGATCACTTCTACATATGAGATATTTTTTGCCTGCTCATCAGATACCTTACCGGAAATACTCTGAGCGTTTAGATGAACGCCCATTCCTAAAAAGGATAATAATGGTATTAAGTATTTCTTTGTCATGATTTTTATATTATGTTTCAAATGTAGAATGTTGTGTTTTGAATGATGCTACACAGAAGTGTAGTTTTAGGCGGTTTGCTGCAATACTACACTTTGGTTTAGGACTCCCGTTCCCTGTGCGATCAGGTGATAATTTTTATCAAGGAATTTTTTCAATCCATTATAAGTCAGCAGAACAGGGATCGTTTCAGATCCAAGATAATGAATGGACTCTGCTAATGTAATAGCCTCTATTCCCATAAGCTTTAATACTTTCAGAAGCTTGGCATCACATTCGGCAATTGCAACGGAATTTTTATTTTGACAAACTTCATTGATGGCATGAGCCATTAACGTTTTGAAAATTCCGAAACCTGTTTTATCAATTCCTTTTTTGATGGCAAACCTTCCAATGTGCCAGATGTTGGTCTTTTTATTTTTGATAACATCTGATGGAGTGATCCGGAACAGCTTTTCCAGTGGAAGTATATCGGTATGGTTCCACTTCAAAACCCGTATTGAGCCGTTAATCTTATTGTCAAGATCTCTGGAAACAAATATTTTAGAGTTCTTAAAGCTTTTTTCTTCATGGTAGATATCCTCTACTTCAGCTTTGAACTCTTCAGTATGAGAATGGTCTTCATGGTGGCTAAAATTTTCGGCAACAACAAATTCTGCTAATTCGTATAAGTTTTTGTTACTTAAAGAATAAAAGTTAATATGTTCCATAATTTTTTTATCTTTATAGTAAAATTATTACACTGATTGGTGGGATATGCTACACTTTAGTGTAGATTCGTTAAAGTCTACACTAAAGTGTAGTAAACTAAAAAACTATACCTTAAAAACTAACTAATGGAAGAGATTCGTAAATTTTTTTCGAACAAAAACAGTATCGAGAATATCTCAGAGTCAGATAATGATCAGACTTCTGATTATCTCGAAGTGATAAAGGCTTTTGCCAGGATCACTTATATGAGCTTGTACGTCATCGATTATCAGAAGCAGAATTTTGAATATGTATCTGATAACCCCTTATTTCTTTGTGACCATACTCCGAAGGAGATTGAAACAATGGGCTATGCATTCTATTTCAGGCATGTAAAGAAAGAAGATCAGGACCTGCTGCTGAAGATCAATGAAGTAGGATTTGAATTTTATGAGAATTTACCGGTGAATGAAAGAAAGCTATACACTATTTCCTATGATTTTCATCTGGTGAATGAAAGTAAAAATGCCATTCTGATCAATCATAAGCTTACTCCTCTTTTCCTGTCTACAGAGGGTAAAATGTGGAAAGCGTTGTGTATTGTATCTTTATCCCATAATCATTCATCAGGAAACATATCAATTGTAAAGCAGGGAACAGATGAAATCTGGAATTTTGATATGAAAGATAATAAGTGGATAAAAGAAGAAAAAGTAAAGCTTTCAGAAAGAGAAACTGAGATATTAAGGCTGTATGCCCAGGGGCTTACTATCAACGAGATTGCTGATAAAATCTATGTGACGGGTGATACCGTAAAATTCCACAGAAGAAAACTGTTTGATAAAATGGGTGTGAGTAATATCACAGAGGCACTGTCTTATGCAACCAATTATAAACTGATATAGAACCGCATTTTACTCTGTGATGGCATTCATATAAAATTGTGGAAAGGTTTTATATGGCTTTCCTGTCGCAATCTTAAACATAACATGGGTACACATCCCGGCAACAATCCATGAAGCAATAGCTAATTGGGGAGGGGGTAAGTTGCCCTCTTCCTTTTTATAGTCTTCTATTATATTTTCAAGCCATTCGTTGGGAGTTCTCCAGAAACGTAAATATCCTGCGATATATTCTACCATTTTGAGCTCATTAAAGTTGTCATCAGAAAGAATATCAAGAGGTAAGCCGTTAGGCTCAATGACAGCAACCAGCCCTCCCCATCCCAGATTATACGGATGCAGGACGTGTATCCCTTTTTCCTGGCAGATCTTGTCAAAAACCACGGGGATATTACTGGAGAAGTCCAGGGCGTTGATAGCAATGTCATGGTCGTCAATAATCTCCTGTACATTTTCCTGAGTAATAAATTCACTGCGGTACCGTATGTTGGCATTGGGATTAATGCTTTTCAGGCGGTGATATAGCGTTTCTGCCTTATAGGAAGAAATGTCCTCATGGGTATAATTTTGTCTGTTAAGGTTGGTCTGTTCAATAATATCACCGTCTACAATGGTGATATTTTCAAAACCAAAACGTAGCGCACATTCGGCAATATTGCTGCCTATGCCGCTTCCGGCGAGTAAAACAGAAAAATTCTTAATCCCATTCTGTTCTTCTTCTTTTACGTATAACCTGTTTCGAGAATATTGTGATTCCATTGTTTTATCTTTATAACAAAAGTAGGAGTATACAGCCAGATTATAGCTACACCATAGTTTAGTTTTATGCCTGAAAATGAAAAGGAAAGAGTGGCAGTTACAGTTTTATAGTATGGCGGTTCCGGAAAAATAAAAAAGGAGCCGGAGCTCCTTAGATAGGTATCAGTTGTTTTCTGTTTTTCTTTCAAGATTCTCCAGTCTCTCGAAAATGCAGCTGAAGATATTTTTCTCGGCTGTAGAGACATAGCCTACAATTTTATAAAGATATCTTTCGTTTTCCTTGGAATTCTTAATATCAGACGCATATTGCAAATGGTCATCGGCATAAGCCAAAAGATTGTGGACTGTATCTTTTTTCAGATCTGCTTTATTCAAAAATAAAATATCCCCATACTGATATTGTGGTAAAAGCTGCTTTTCAGGAGTAAACTCATATACTATATCTACAGATGCTAATATTTTTTGCATAATAGAAGCATTAGGAGTATTATGTTCAGGAGCAGCCTTGGTTTCTTTGCTGTTTTGAATAGCCAGTTCCGGGAAAAGCATAAGCTGGTCAATATCAGAAACGCTTACTAACTGATTCACCTGCAGGGGTTCAGTCAACAGTTTGTCAAGTTTAAGGTTAAAATGGCTGGCAACCTTTAATATGGTTTCGATCTTCGGTTCGGCACGCCCTTCTTCATAGGAGCTTATTACCCCCCTGTTCAGATCAAACAGATCGGCAAAAGCCTTTTGGCTCAATCCTTTAACCTGTCTTATTTTCTTGATGTTAGTTCCAAAGAAGCTCATCTTGTCTAATCTTTTTTGCAAATATAGAGAATCTGAAATAAATAAATGCTAAAAATATTTGCATTTTGAAAATTTTATGCTATATTTGTGTAGAAGAATTTTGAACACAAAAACCAGCCATCATGAAAAATCAAATATTTAGAACGGTCAAAGAGTGGTTGTTAGATTATGAGTTTAACATTACGTTGGAAGATGAGGCGCAGGGAATCTTAATCATTGAAAAAGAATCCAACGGGATAAAAAATATGATCCTTATTATATCAGACTCTATTCTGATCATGGAGCAATTCCTTTTTGAAATTAAAAATCCATCAGAAAAAACATTCCTGAGACTGCTTCAGAAAAACAGAGATATCGTGCATGGAGCCTTTGTCTTGGACGGTACAGGAAGGCGGGTAATTTTCAGGGATACGCTTCCTACCGATAATATGGCACAGAATGAAGTGATGGCATCTATCAATTCTCTGGGAATCCTGGTTGGAGAATTTACCAACGAAATGCTTGAAATGAGTAAGTAATTCACAAAAGATATTTAAAATGAACATTTTTAAAAGATTATTAACAATAGGAAAAGCAGAGATCCATTCTGTGATCGAAAGCTTTGAAGACCCTATCAATACAACGGAACAGGGAATCCGTGAGATGAAGGAAGAGCTTGCAAAAAGTATTGAAGCACTGGCTCAGCTTAAAGCCCTTGCCATCCGTAAAAAGAACGAGGCAGAAGCTGAGGAGCAGATCGCTAAAGATTATTACAACAAGGCTGTTGTGATTGTTCAGAAAGCTGAAAAAGGAGAGGCGGAAACGGCAGATGCCGACCGTCTTGCGAAAGAAGCGCTGAAAAAGCAGACCTCTTCACAGGAAAAGGCCCTTAATCTGCACAGGGAACATGAAAAGCTTTATACCGAATGCGACAAGATGCAGGGAACGATCAGCCATCTGAAATCCAGTATTGCCAAATGGGAAAACGAATTGAAAACCCTGAAAGCAAGAGTTCAGGTAAGTGAAGCAACTAAAGACATCAATCAGAAAATGACCCAGATGGATACCGGAAGTGCAGTAAGCATGCTTGAAAAGCTGAAAGAAAGAGTAGTGCAGCAGGAAACACTCGCTGAAGCCTATGCGGACCTTTCAAAATCCGGAAAAACTATTGATGAAGAGATCGATGCGATGGTAAACAATAAAGACACAGAAGCTGAAGAAGCTTTAAACAGATTAAAAGAAACACTTAAAAAAGGCTAATATATGACCTTTCAGGAATTTTTAAACGGAGCATTTTCCCCGGTAAACACTGTGCTGACAGTTCTGCTCGGACTTTCAGTGATCTATTGGTTATTTACCATACTTACCGGGCTGGATATTGACATAGGCATCCATTCGGACCTGGACGCTGATGCAGATGCGGATATTCCGGACGGTCAATTTCACGCTTCGGATAACGATCCCTCTGCATGGATGCACTTCCTGAAATTTCTGAATCTGGATATTGTTCCCGTGACCTATTTTCTTACGCTTTCATTGCTGATAACCTGGCTGGGATCATTCTATCTGAATTATTTTGTTCCGCTTCCAACGTGGATAGGAGTGCTGGTTCTATTTCCTCTGTTGATCGCCGGAATGCTGCTGACAAAAGTAATTTTGAAACCTTTAAATCCCTTTTTCAGGGAGATCAATCATAAAGGCGAGGTGTCCTATGCCTTTTTGGGAAGAGAAGGACGCTTGAAATCAACCATTCAGGATGATAAAATAGGGATGATGGAAGTCTTTATCGGGAGCGACCCTATGACCCTGATGGTAAAAAGTAATGATGGTACAAAGCTGGAGCACGGTACCCGTGTGATGATTGTAGATGAAGAACCGGAAAAACGACTTTATTATGTACAGCGATCTATGAGATATTAAAAAATACACAATCATGCTTGACTTATTCTGGATCATGCTGAACTATATTTTTGAGATCCTTTCTCAATATTTTTAAATAAAAAAACACATTCATATATAAACTATAAACTTATAAAACTATGAACTTACCTTTAATTGCTGGAATTATTATTGTTGCGGTAGCGACGATCGGCTTGATTTTCTGGATTTTATCGATGTATAAAAAGACTGTACAGGGAATCGTTATTTTAAGAACTGGTTATGGAGGTACAAAAGTCTTCTTTAATGCAGGGATTGTCATTCCTATTATTCACCGTATGGAATCTATGGATATTTCTGTGAAAAAGCTGGAGATCTCAAGAGAAGGAAGAGCGGGATTAATCTGTAAAGACAATATGAGAGCAGATATTCAGGTAGCATTCTTCATCCGTGTCAACAAATCGGTAGATGATATTGTCAATGTAGGTCAGACCATTGGATGCCAGAGAGCGTCAGATGCCCAGACGTTGAGAGAGCTTTTTGAAGCTAAATTTTCAGAAGCCCTTAAAACCGTAGGAAAGAAATTTAATTTCACAGAACTCTATGAGGCAAGAAGCGAATTCCGTCAGGAAATCCTTGACATTATCGGAACGGATCTGAATGGTTATGTGCTGGATGACTGTGCAATCGATTATCTTGAGCAGACCTCTATCGATAAGCTGGACAAAGATAATATCCTTGATTCTGAGGGAATTAAAAAGATCACGGAACTTACGGCAACCCAGAATATCAAAGCGAATCAGGTTCGCCGTGATGAAGAAAAAACGATCACTAAGCAGAACGTAGAAGCTCGTGAAGCCATTCTGGAACTGGAAAAGCAGCTGGCAGAAAAAGAAGAATCTCAAAAAAGGGAAGTCGCCAATATCAAAGCCCGTGAAAATGCCGAAATCTTAAAAGTAGAAGAAGAAGAGCGTCTGAGATATGAAACGGTACGTATTGCTACGGAAGAAAAATTGCAGATCGCGGAAGAAAACAAACTTCGTCAGGTAGTGATCGCTGCTAAAAATAAGGAACGTGCGGATCTGGTAGAAACAGAAAGAGTATTGAAAGATAAGGCGCTTGAAGCGACGGAAAGAGAGAGAGTCGTTTCCCTGGCGCAGATTGAAAAAGAAAAAGCGATAGAGCTGGAAAAGAAAAGCATTCAGGATGCTATCCGTGAGCGTTTAACGATGGAGAAAACAGTAGTGGAAGAACAGCAGGGAATCAAAGATCTTGAAGCGTTCAAAACAGCAGATAGAAACAAGCAGGTTGAAATCACCGTTGCCACTCAGGAAGCAGAGAAAAAGCTGATCGAAGAGACCAAAGCAGCAGAAGCACGTAAGCTGGCGGCAGAAAAGGATGCACAGAAATATGTGATCGAAGCGCAGGCGAAAAGAGATGCCGCTGAGAAAGAAGCGGAAGCACGTAAGATCATTGCAGATGCCAAGGCAAAAGAAGAAGCTACCGTAGGCTTATCTGAAGCTCAGGTGATGCATGCTAAAGCAGATGCGGCAGAAAGACAGGGAATTGCAGAAGCTGTCGTGATCGAGAAAAAAGCAGACGCTGTCAAAAAAGAAGGAATCGCGCAGGCTGAGGTAATCAAGGAAAAAGCATTGGCGGAAGCTGCGGGAATCACTGAAAAGGCAGAAGCAATGAAGAAACTGAATGATGCAGGAAAAGACCACGAAGAATTCCGTCTGCAACTTGCAAAAGAAAAAGATGTGGAGCTTGCACAGATCGCGATTCAGAAAGATATTGCAGAAGCCCAGTCTATGGTCTTGGCAGAAGCTTTCAAATCTGCAAAAATTGATATCGTAGGAGGGGATAATACATTCTTTGATAATGTAATACGTCAGGTTTCTGCCGGAAAAGGACTGGATAAATTCATCAGCCACAGTGAAAATGCACAGATTGTAAAGGAAAGTCTTTTAGGAGACGGTGAGAATATCATTGGTAAGGTGATGGGCATGGTAGATAAATATAAGATCTCATCTGAAGACATCAAAAATATGAGCATTGCCTCTCTGATCTTTAAACTGAACGGAGTAGCCAGCCAGCAGGAAAAAGGAATTCTGGAAAAGGCGCTTGATATGGCCAGACACCTTGGAGTAGAGAATAAGCCGGTGAATAATAATCACATTTAAACAATTCAAAAAACTCTCATTGGTATCTCATTGAGAGTTTTTTAAAACGTGATACTTTTATAAATAACAGGTTGACTACCAATGCTGCCAACGAACCTTATAGGTTTACATCAAGCGCCAAAACATTAAAATTTTAGCAAAGTATCACAAGTTTTACAAGGAACTGCTGTCTGACAGCAGGAATGACAACCTAAATAAAAACTATGTCAGAACAACTTAATTCCGGAACCTACGAAATTATTCAGAACCGCCTTAATGAGCAGAAGAATGACCTGATCCAGAGGCTCCAGAAGCTTAATGAAAACCGTAAAAATATATTTGGGGGCGTAGATTTTTCTCTTATTGCCAACGAAAGGATCTCAACAGAGCACAGCTGTATTGCCAAGGATATCTATTCTCTGGGAGATCATCTGATCTTTGGGTCCAATGCTCATTTAGGCTTACAGACTGAAATTAATATTTCGGATGTTTTTTCAATATATAAGATCAATAATAACCGGTTTGAGCCTCAGGATCATACATTGATCAATGATGAGGTTTTCATTGACGAATTTAAAAATCTTTATAAATACTACAGGAATACCTTCTTTGCCAGGTTCACCTTTACAGAGAACTATCTTTATATGGTCTTTCAGCTTTCAGAAAGTACCACAGATATCAAAGCGTTCAAATGGCTGATCAGAGAGAACCGGCTGATCTATGTAGACTCAAGAAGTGCTTCAGAAACAGCTTATCCTCAGCAGCATGGCTTTATATGGACAAAAGCGACAAGAGATATGCAGCGCTCGGGAAAGCATCCTCATATTTCTTTAGCGGATAAAGTGTTTGTAGAAAGTATCGGTGGAGATATCACTATTAAAATAGAAGATAATACAGATACGGGAAAAGGGATCTACTCCGAAGACGTTATCCATAAAGACCAGAACCTTGATGATGCGGAGATTCATTTCTGTGACCTGGACAATCTTGTTCTGTTCAAAATAAAGCCTTACCAGGAAACGGAGCGCTATTTCATTTACAATCATAAAGAAAAGACCGTTTCCAGGGCAGATGCCCTTAAATATTCAGGTCTGCTGCTGCCGGAAAATCAGGGAGTATTATTCTCCAACGGATATGCGCTCCAGACCGGAGGGCTGAAAGTCATTTCCCAGGACCAGAACCGGCTGTACTATCTGAAGACCGTTACAGAACCGAACGGGGAGAATTTTTTATACGTTTTCTATGATGATAAAACGAATAATTATCAGCTGATATCCTATAATATCATTACCCAGACCATAGAAACGCCGATCCGTTGTAGCGGATTCACCTTTTTGCGTGACGGAAAGCTGATCTATCTCAGGGAAAGCATTGAAACGACCAAGCATCATCTGGCTCAGATCTGGCAGACGCCTTTTTCCAAAGAGCTGGCGCCCAATATAGAAAAAGCAGACAGCTTATTATACAAAATCGGGAATAAGGACATCGTCAGGGTTATGGCAGAAAGCCAGGAGCTGATTACGCTTCTCAATAAAAAAGATTCTTATAGCGGCCTTTATGATGATATTGTAAAGCTTTCGACCTTTATTCTGGATACCTACTATTTCCTGGGAGAAGCAGAAATTCAGAAACTGGACCAGCCACTGAAAGAGATCAGAGGTATTGCCCATTCTGCGATCAATGAATATGAAAAAGTCGTAGAACAGAGAAAAAGTACAGAAGAAGCTTTAGAAAGAATAAAAAGCTCATGCGATAAAGTTCTTGATGATACCAAAAGGCTTCACTATTCTCAACTGACGGAATATATTGATGCCCTTTCCCTGATCAGAGCATTAAGAGGAGAAGTGACAGGAGCAGGAGAGCTTAAGTATGCAGATGCGGCTTTGCTGGCTTCTTTGGAAAAATCACTTGCAGACCGGTATACCGGGCTTTCCAATGCCTGTGTGGATTTTCTGCTGCAGGAAGAAGCATTACTGCCTTATGAAGATAAAGCACAAAATATATCAGAAGACATCATTGCTTTGCAGAAAGCTGTGGATGCAAAAGCCATTGAGGAAAATATCAATACGCTTTCCGGACAGCTGGAGCTGCTGGTGGATATTGTCAACAATCTTAAGATCGAAGATACTTCCCAGTCTACCCGGATCATAGAAAACATATCACTGATCTTCGCCCGCCTGAACCAGGAAAGGCTGGAGCTCAGCAAAAGGAAAAGGGAGATTTCAGGAAAAGAGCTGGCTTCAGATTTTCAGGCGCAGATCACTTTATTTGATCAGGCTGTCATCAACTTTTTAGAATTGTCCCAGACTCCGGAAAAATGTGATGAATATCTGACCAAGCTTTCCATTCAGCTGGAAGAGATGGAGACAAAATTCATCGACTTTGAAGAATTTATCCGGGAGATCGGAAACAAAAGAGAAGAAGTTTACGGACATTTCCAGAATAAAAGAGTTCAGCTTACCGAAGCGAGAAATAAAAGAACGCAGACTCTTTTTGATGCCGCTCAGAGAATCCTGAAGTCTGTACAGACCAAAGCAGAATCGTTTGACTCCGAGAATGAGATCAACGGCTATTTTGCATCGGATCTGATGGTGGAAAAAGTAAGGGATTTTGCAAGGCAGCTGGCAGAACTGGAAGACTCTGCAAAGTCTGAAGAAATCCAGACACTTCTGAAAACCTCCCAGCAGGAATCTGTAAGAAAGCTGAAAGATAAAAAAGAGATCTATACTGATGGTGAAAGCATCATTGCGCTGGGAGATTATAAATTTGCAGTCAACCAACAGAAGCTGGACCTTACCCTTGTGCTGAAAAATGCACAGTATTATTATCATCTTACCGGAACAAGCTTCTATGAACCATTGAACTTTACTGCTGTGGATGAATTCAAAGAAGTATGGAACCAGGAATTCATTTCAGAGAACTCCCAGGTAAGGAGATTTGAATACCTTGCGTGGAATGTCTTTTCAGCTCATAAAGAAATTACGACGGAATTACAGAATGAGCAGGCTGTACAGCAATTTACTGCGGAACATTTCGGGGAAGGGCTGGTAAAAGGAATTCATGATAAAGATGCGCAGACTATTGTGATGAAGCTTCAGCAAATGCATAATGAGCTGGGACTTATGAGGTTTACCGCACAGGAGAGAGCTCTGGCTCAGCTTTTCTGGTTCTTCCTGGAAAATGGCAGAAAAGAATATTATACCAAACAGTTTGAGGCGGCCGCCATTATCTCCCATTCATTCATTCCAAAACAGGGATTTGAATATATAAGCAGGGAACTGGCAGAAGAAATGAAAGATTTCGCATCATCATATAACATTTTTAAAGAAACGGATTGTATCAATGCTGCCATATATCTGAAGCAGGAGGACAAAGAAAACTTCCTGATCTCAGAAAAAGCAGGAGCTTTGTATGAATTATTTCTGAAAGAGCTGAAAGAAAAAGGCAAAGACCTGGAGTTTATTAGCCAGATACAGGCTATGTATCAATACCCTTCAGCATGTTATTATATTGCCGAGAGTGCGTTACAGGCTTTTGATCCGCAGGCTGAAAGAAATATCATACAGGAAACTATCGGATTTATCATTACTCAGAAGTTTGATCCGAAAAATATCAGGCATATTTCCTGTGAAGTAACCATAAAAGGACTGAAATCTCTTGAAAAAGATACAGAATATAATCTTAATTACTTTGAATTTGTATCCCGTCTGGAGCACTTCAATACCATTACCGTTCCGAAATATAAACGTCTTCAGGAATTAAAATACAGCTGGGTCAATGAAAAGAAAAAATCATTAAAGCTGGATACTTTCAAACCGCAGATACTGAGCTCGTTTGTCAGAAATAAGCTGATCAATGATGTTTATTTTCCTTTGATAGGGGCCAATCTGGCGAAGCAGCTGGGAACGGCAGGCTCAGAAAAAAGAACGGACAGAATGGGAATGCTCCTTTTGGTATCGCCTCCGGGATATGGAAAAACAACCCTGATGGAGTATATGGCGGAACGTATGGGGCTGGTATTTATGAAGATCAACGGGCCGTCCCTGGGGTATGATATCGTTTCAACGGATCCTTCGGAAGCCAGAAATGCAGGAGCAAGACAGGAGCTTGAAAAACTGAATCTTGCCCTTGAAATGGGAGATAATGTCATGCTATACCTTGATGATATCCAGCACTGCAATCCGGAATTCTTACAGAAATTCATCTCTCTTGCTGATGGACAGAGAAAAATAGAAGGAATCTACAACGGGGAAAGTAAAACATATGATCTGCGTTCCAAAAGATTCTGCCTGGTAATGGCAGGAAATCCCTATACAGAGAATGGAGAGAAATTTAAAATTCCGGATATGCTTGCGAACCGTTCAGATACCTATAATCTGGGAGAAATCTCAGGGTCCAAAACAGACCTTTTTGATCTGAGCCTTATCGAAAATGCTTTGATGTCCAACGAATATCTTACCAGACTTACCCAGCCGGGAATGGAGAATCTTTATGAGCTATATGACAGCGTTATAACAGACCATCCTGCGGATAATCTGAAAGGGAATTTCAGCTCTAATGAAATATCAGACTTCAGAGCTGTGCTGAAAAACACGATCATAGTAAGAGATATGGTCCTGAAAGTGAATAAAGAATACATCGCATCTGCAGCAATGTCTGACGATTACAGAAATGAGCCGTCATTCAAGCTTCAGGGATCTTACCGTAATATGAATAAGCTTATTACACAGGTACAGCCTATTCTGAAAGAAGATGAGGTTACACAGATCGTTCTGAATCATTACCAGAACGAGTCTCAGACGCTGACTACCGGAGCGGAAGCCAATATGCTGAAACTGAAAGAGCTGATCGGTACGATTTCAGCTGAAGAAGCAGAACGCTGGAAAGAGATCAGGAAAACTTTTGTGAAAAATAAGACCTTAAAAGGCTTAGGGGAAAATGACAGAATGTCCCAGATCGTGGCGTTGCTTGCCCAATTCGGAGACGGATTGGAAGGGATTAGAGAAGCATTGAAAAAAATAGACTGATATTTTTACATTTTTAAACTTATCAAAAAGACTGGTTCAGGATAGAACCAGTCTTTTTTGATTGCTAATTCTCCCACATTGAGAGGGCTCCATAGATCATTATATAACAATCTGCTCAATCTTCAGGATCAGCGAAACATAAAACAAATGGAACAGATACAATCTGTACCCATGATATTGTATACTTCTGTATCTGTGTCTTAATGAAAAGACTCCATAATTTTGTTTAGCTAAAGAAGGAATAGTATGGAAACGATCACACTACATCAGGAACCTGTTCAATATGCTGAAGCCTATATTTCAGATATGTTGATGCTGAAAAATATTTTTTTACAGGCACAGGAATGTAAGCAGGTAGATCAAAACTTCGGACTTCCTTTTCTTTTGGCTAAAAGGAAAAATGAAATCATTGCATTTGCCAGCCTTATCATGAACGAAAAGAATGAGATTACCTTTAAAGTTTATGACAAAAAAGGATTGACGGAAGTGGAGAAAAGAAATTTTGGCAACCATGCCGAAAGCTGTTTTAAAAAGAATAATACCCCTAATTTCAGAGATCCGGAACAGCTGAAAAGCAGCATCCGAAGGATGGTAAGCTGGCTGAATCTTTAAAACAGGGATAAAATTGTACATTTACTTAAAACCACGATTCACAATGCCTAAAGATGTCCTGTATCTTAAAATAGCCAACTCTGTGACTGAGCAGATCAAAAGTGATACCCTGCAGTTCGGAGACCGGCTGCCCTCGTTAAGAAGTGCCCAGAAATTATATAATGTGAGCCTGAATACGGTAAAGCAGGCCTACATGGAGCTGGAAAGCCGCTCGCTGGTAGAATCTCGCCCCAAATACGGGTACTATGTAAGTCAGACCTCTCAAAGAAAGCTGGCTCTGCCTTCTGTGGCTAAAATGAAGATTTCTGAAACTAAAAACACTCCAGAGGATCTGATTGATAAGGTATTCGGAACAATTGACGGAACTGACGTTACACAGTTTGCATTGGGAATTCCCGGGAAAAGTCTTCTCCCTGTTGCGAAGATGAAAAAGTGTATGATTGATGTAATGAAGAGGAAGAGCGACAGCGGAACAAACTACGAGCCGGTACAGGGAAGTGAGAAGCTTCGTCGTGAAATTGCCAAATGGGCTATGGTCATGGAAGGCAAGATTACAGAAGATGATCTGGTCATCACTTCCGGCGCTATGAACGGAGTCTATAACTGCCTGATGGCGGTGACCCGGCCGGGAGACTCTGTAGCGGTGGAAAGCCCTGTTTATTTTGGAATACTTCAGGCTATTCAGCTTTTAGGGCTGAAAGCGGTGGAGATTCCTACCCATCCTATTACCGGAGTAGATCTGGATGCATTAAAAAAAGTACTTCCGAAATTGTCCGCATGCTGCTTTGTGGTCAACTACAATAATCCGTTAGGGTTCCAGATGCCTGATGAGAACAAAAAAGAGCTGGTGAAAATGCTTACCGAATATAATGTTCCTCTGGTCGAAGATGACGTCTACGGAAACATTTACTTTGGAGCGGAAAGACCAAAACCCTGTAAGTTTTATGATGAAGCGGATATTGTGATGTGGACAGGCTCGGTTTCCAAAACGCTGGCTCCCGGTTATCGGGTGGGCTGGGTGGCGCCCGGGAAATTTAAAGAAAGGATCATTCGCCAGAAGCTGGTTCAGACGGTATCGGGCCCCTCTTTGTTTTCAGATGTGATCGCAGATTTTCTGGAGCATGGGCGATATGATCATCACCTGAGAATGTTCAGGAAGAAGCTGTATGCCAACTATCTCCAGATTCAGAAATCCGTGACACAGTATTTCCCTGATAATACCAAAATTTCAGAGCCCAAAGGAGGCTTTATGCTATGGCTCGAGCTGGATAAAAGAATCTGTACCGAAGATCTTTATGACGAAGCATTAAGCCGGAAGGTCAATTTCGCGCCGGGAAGAATGTTTTCACAATATAATCAGTATCAGAACTGTATGCGTCTGAATTATGCCCTTGAGTGGACAGATCGTGTAGAAAGCGATTTGGAAAAGCTGGGGAAAATGATAAAAAACAAAATACAATAAACCTTATCGTGATGAATGAGACCAAAAATGAAGTAAAAGTTATAGCTTACGAACCCCAATACAAAGAAGCCTTCAAAACTCTGAACGAAGAATGGATCAAAACATTCTTTGTGATGGAACCGGGAGATTATAAATTGCTGGATCATCCTGAAGAAGAGATCCTAAATAAAGGCGGACATATTGCTTTTGCTTTGCTGAACGGGAAAGCAGTAGGAACATGTGCGCTGGTAAAAACCCAGAATGAGCCTCTTATCTTTGAGCTTTCAAAAATGGCCGTAAGCCCTGAAGCCCAAGGGAAAAGACTGGGTTATCTGTTGGGGAATGCTTTGGTGGATAAAGCGAAGGAATTAGGAGCGCAAAAGGTATTTTTAGTGACCAATTCCATGCTGGTGCCAGCCATAAAGCTTTATGAAAAGCTGGGTTTTAAACATATTCCTGTTACCGATGTAGCCTACGAGCGTGTGGATGTGCAGATGCAATTGGATATCAAGGGGTAAGCATAAAAAAAGATATTAGAACCTGGATAGAAAATCCTTGTTCTAATATCAAAATTTAAATCTAATTGCTTTACTGTTTTATTTCTTGATAAAAGTTTTGGTCAGTGACTTTTTGCTTCCACTGATTTTAATGAAGTACATTCCGGCCGGAAGTGCCTCAATACTTATTTTTTCATTGTAATTTCCTTTTGAAGAATGCAGGTGGTGGGTTGAAATAACGGAACCTTTCGTATCAATGATTTCGGCTTTAATGGTCTTATCTTCAGTTTGGTATTGAATGCTGATGCTTGCCAAAGCAGGATTCGGATATATTTTAAGATCACCGGTTGCTGTCTTTATTTCTTTATTGGCCAAAAACCCATTCGGGCAGGCAGGAATTCTGTTGATTCCATCAATTCCCCATGTAGACTGTACCGGAATACAAAGCCAGTTCAGAACAGTAGGGAAGTGGTCGGTTTCCCTTGTTGTAGAGGTATAATCATAGACTTTAAAATTGTTGACTGTATTGGCGTTATAGGTTGGAGAACCTGTCACAATCATATTATTCGCATTTGGACTTGAATCTGCCAGAGTATTTCCAGAGGTTTCATTACACTTCCAGTTAGCTAGCAACTGAGAATAATAAGGATGGGAAGGAGTAATATCCTGATTGGCCCAATTCACGATCACATCATTTGGAAGTGCAGATTTCCAGATTCTTACATCTTTATAAGAAGCGGCAAGGTTAATCCCGTAGGTATTCGTTCCATCCTGATTTAAGGTTAAAGGAAATCCGGAATCAATATTTCCGATGGTATTCATTTTAGCAAAAGTTACCGGAACTCCATCTTCATAAAGCGTTACAAGGCCATCTCTGTCAAAGCTGGCTGCAATATGTTTCCATTTATTTGTTTCTACTTTTCCTCCAACCAGATCTATTCTGTTGGTTCCGTCACCGATATTCATTTTGAAAGTCTGTCCGGAATACCCTGAGAAAATAATTCCCTTATTTTTTCCGTTGGCCCAGTTTTTATTACCGATCATCACCGGATCACTGGAATAGGAAACATTAGGTTTTACCCAAAATTCAATGGTGAAATCCTGGGTGGTTCCAAAGTTAAAAGGAGCTTGATTAGCCGGTTTTGCATAGGTTCCTGCCGGAAAATTCAACTGGTTAAATGTTTTATTGGATTCCAGAACCGTTTTGCTGATCTGCTGTGGGCTAAACCCTGGATTGGAATAGACGGTAAAAATATTTCTTTCCGAAAGATTTCCGCCACCATGCGAGCTGTCTACCGCGCCATGATCTGTTGTTAAAACTACCAGCCAGTCTTCGTTATTATAAGTTGCTCTGTTTTTCATGGCAGCGACAATCTCTCCGACATACGTATCTGTTGTCTGAATGGAAGAAACATATTGCGGAACATTTGAAGAAAAGCCATAAGAGTGTCCCGCATGATCCACATCATCAAAATCTACAAATAGAATATCCGGATTGTCGTTCTGCAAAGCATTTACAGCCGCATTTTTTACAGCAAGATCTGTTGCAAGATTGGTTTTTACATCCGCGTTCTGTATGATCTTATCATTGATCGGAGCCCAGTGAGCCAGAGAAATCGTTCTCAGGTTAGGATTAAAGGTCTCTGCCCTGGTTAAGAAATCAGGATAGTTTACATAGTTCGGGCTTGTAAAATTATTGTCCTGGACATTGTGCTTGGTATGCCATACGCCTGTAAGCATGGTGCTCCATCCGTTTCCACTCCAGGTCGTGGCTGCGCAAAGACCGTCAAGAGAGTAGATAGACTGACTGATGAGGTTCTGGATGTTTGGAGTGCTGGCGGCCATCATGACATCGGCCCGGCATCCGTCAATGCCGATAAAAAGAACTTTTTTGGTCTGAGCTCCAAGGAAGCAGCTCATGACAACAGCCATTGAGAATAGTTTTGTTTTCATGGGATAATGGGTTTTGAGGTATGAAAGTTTACAAATAGTAATTAATTTTTAATTATTGTAAAATTAGTTTACTATTTGTAAACATGTGTGAACGGAAAGTTAATTAATTGATAATTAAAATAAAGATATGGCAGGGTGGTTTCTTAGATACAAACCTGAAAAAATAAATGACACAAACAATTTCACAAGCATGCTAAATAAGGTCATCCGTGAAAAATATTTGTGCCATTCGTTTTTAGAATATAATTTGAAAAAAGAAGTCGTCAAAGAATACCTTCAGCCTCAGAAATCGTATTGAAAATATAATCAGGCTCTGCCTTTTCCAGTTCTGTTCTGTTTTGTGCTCCTGAAAGAACGGCAATTGTCAATCCGCATCCCGCGTTTTTTCCTTCTTCAATATCAATGACGGAATCTCCGGCCTTTAAGACTTTTTCAGCTTCAGTAATGCTGAACTTTTTCATGGCAAGACGGATCATCTCAGGACTTGGGCGGCTTTCAGAAACATCATCCGCTGTGATCAAAGCATCAAAATGGATATTTTCTTTCCAGTTTAGTTTTTTCAAAAGCTGTTGCGCTATTTCAGAGGTGTATCCTGTATTTAAAACTATTTTTTTGCTCCGGGCTTTCATTGTAAGAAGAAAATCTTCTGTTCCGTTGATCGGTTTTACTTCAAGGTTTCGATAAGACTCTTTTAGCTGATCAGAGAAATTTTCAAAAATAGCAGGAGCATCCTTTTCATTACCATCAATTTCTCTCAGGAGGCTTATGATCGCTTCAAGTTTTTCCATTCCGGCGCAGGTGGATAATACTTTCTCCAGGCTGACTTCATAGCCATACCCGTTTACGGCATCTGTTAAAGTTTTATACACTACATTATCTTCATCAATCGTTGTTCCGGCCATATCCAGAACTAATAACTCTATATTTTTCATTTCAGTTTATGCGTAGATTTTTTCAATATTAAATTTGGAGAAGCCTCCGCTTCCCGTCATTCCTTTTCCTCCGATACCGGTCACAATATGAATATTGGCAGATGGGCTGTGCTCAAAAATATCTTTAGTTTTACACTGAGAGTATACCCCAAACCATCTTCTCTGGATTTCATAGGTAGGAAGATCAATAATTTTCCTGGCTTGGTGGATCATGAATTCATCAATTTCCATATTAAGATCATACCCCAGGTCATCAGCATTTTCCGCGTCAGCATATTCATGGGAATCTCCTAAGATCACAGAGCCGTCAAGAGCCTGTTTGAATAAAATATGAATCCCGTATTTTTTCTCAAATGAATTAGGGGCTTCCAAACTCTTGATCTTCTGGAAAGAAGGACACTCGCTGAATGACTCATATCTTCTGATTGAAAGACCGGTAAGAATATTTCCCTGAAGCGAATAGATCCCCTGTGGTTTGGTCTGAAGCATCTGCAGCTTGCTCACTTCCAGATCGCTTTCGTTGAATACGTTGGGATATAATATTTTGAACTCATGCCCGCCACAAATAATGATTTTGGAAGCATTGAATGCTGTTCCGTCTGCTGTAATGGCAGTACATTTCTGGTCATCCTCATGAGTTTCCAGAACAGTTGTATTATAGAAGATCTGAAGTCCCATTCTTTCCTGCAGCAGCTTGTGAAGCTTTATGATCATATCAGCAGAATCTACAGAAAGCTCCTGAGGGAAAAATAGCCCTCCTTTACAATAATCAGAACGAAGACCATCAAATTTCATGATACAGTCATTTTTTGATAATAAAACAGATTCATAATCATTATTTCTGTTGATCTCGTAGAGTTCTTCAATAAGCTGAAGCTCTTCATCATTGGAGGCGACATACACAGATCCGTTTTGTCTGATAGTAAGATCTGCCTGTGTATGAAGTTCATTATATATTGCGAGACTTTCTCTTCCGAAATTCTGCCATTTAAGATCCATTCCGGAAGGGACTACCTGTCCGAAGTTTCTGACAGTAGCGCCCTGGGGAACGGCATTTCTTTCCAGTAAAGCTACCTTAAGATTTTTCTTCAGTGCATGATACGCGTGGAATGTTCCTAAAATCCCACCGCCCACAATGAGTAAATCAAATTTTGTTGTCATTTTACTATAATTTATAAGATTTTTGAAGTATCGAAATTGATGAATTGATTAGAATTGGACTTGGGCTTTGATTTTTTTCTGAAAGCCAGAAAAGCGATCACCGAAAGAATTAAAACAGTGGCGGTAATGATATAGTTTAAATCGATATAAAAGCTAAGCCACGAAGTCTGGGCAGACCCGAAGTTCTTGTACAGCAGGATCAAAACACTTCCCAGATAGCCGAACGAGTCTACAATATAGATCAGAAAGCCTACATTACCTTTGATCTCAAAAGCAGCGATCATCCTGTCGAAATAGATACCGTTGAAAGGAATATAGCAGATGTACATTCCAAAACCGGAAATGGTCATCCATAAAAAAGGAGAAAGTGATCCCTGCTGAAATAAATACGTGGAAAGCCCAACGGTAAGAATTCCTGCAAAAAGAATGTAATGATAGTAAGCAAAAGCTTTTTTATTGTTTTTTACCCTTACCATGAAACTTAAAATGACCAGAACCATCACCGCAATAGGAATTTCCGTTAAGGTGAAAACAGAACTGTCTGCCGTAAAATGCAGTCCATCCCAGATCTCACGGTTGAAATTATCCCTGAAATCTCTTAATACCGTTAAACTGATATACAGAAAAATGATGCATACGATCGGGACAAAAAATTGCTGGATCAGCGCTTTTCTTCCTTTACCGTTCAGGGGTTGTCTCCTGTTCTTAAGCAAAATATCTTCTTCCGTAGGCTTTGGGATCCTTTCCAGCAGCAATCCGAAAAGAATCAATGGAATGATAAAAACAAGCCCGGCAGAAAAAGGCATCCAGAATTCCGAAATATGGAAACGATCCATCAGAAATTTGCCTGCAGACTTGGTAAACCCCGAAGAAACGACAAAGCTGGAACATAAAAACAGGCCGATGATTTCTGTTGTTTTACGTCCTTCAACATACGAGAATACAATGCCCCAGATCATTCCCAGAGGAATTCCATTAATGAACATAAAAAGTATATTGTACGGAGCCGGAACTGCGGCAAAGCCAAGCAGGGCAAATTCTGCTATGGCAATGAAAGCAAATAAATAAGTTATCCTTTTTTGCGGCTTCATTTCTGAGATAAACTTGATTCCGATGAATTTTGAAATAAAATACCCTACAGCCTGGGCTATGATGATCAGAATCTTATAATCCACTCCAAAATAGGAGAGACCTTCAAAAGAAGCGACGGTAAAAGGCTTCCTGAAACCGTACATGCAAAAGTAAACACCGAAAGTAGCAAAAGCGGCCTTCAGGGTTACCAGAGTTTTTTTATTAATGGTTCTGGCCATGGTTGTGATTTTAGAAGTTCAGTTTTATTCCAAGGTTGAATCTCACTCCATAATATTCCACCTGTTCAGGACGGTCCTCATTTTTTCCGAAATGATAGATCAGGGGCTTGTTCAGGATGTTGTTGACATCCGCGTATAAGGTCAGGTATTTGGTAAACTGGTAAGAACCTCCGAAGTCCAGATTGCTGTATTTACCATAATAAGAATCGTTGATATCCTCCTCGGCATATTCTACGGCATACTTCCCTTTATAATTGTAGGCAAGCCTTGCATTGAACCCTTTCTTCTCAAAGAAAAGCTGAGCATTATAGAGTTCTTTTGCCTGGTATGGAAGCGCCACTTTTCTTCCGCTTGGCTTTTCCATTTCAGAGGTCATGAAAGTGGCATTCAGCTGGACTCCGAAATATTGCAACAACCCAGGTAAGAAATCAAATCTTTTATTGATTCCCAGCTCAATACCTCCCAGCCATGCTGCATTTCCGTTGTTGGGAGCCGTAAACTGTACCCCATTGATTCCGTTATAATTTCCGATAAAAGAATCCTGAAATATCGGATCCGTAATCGATTTATAGAAAATACCACCACTCAGAATCCCTACATTCGAAAAATAATATTCACCCATCAGGTCAAAATTCAATGAATAAGTAGGATTCAGATTAGGGTTTCCTCCTTTGAATTCATTGTCCGCTTCAATATAAGTTCCACCGGGAGTTAAATCTCCGAAATTCGGTCTTGAGAAAGTTCTTGTCGCTGCAAAACGGAGGTTGGTCTTATCATCTAAGGTATATTTTAAATGAATCATCGGAAGAACAGCCAGATAATTTTTAGTATTTTCAACAGGAGTGAGCACATCATCAATTATGCCGTATCCTTTTACTCTTGTATTGGTATTGGAAAGCCTGATTCCTCCTAAAACTGTGATCTTATCATTTACTTTATAGGTTGCCATTCCATAGGCATCCGCATGTTTTTCGTACACGTCAAAGTTTCTTCCCAGGGCCTTATTATATTCTAGAGCTTCTGAATCGGTAGTATTGATTTTTAAATTTCCCTGATTCTGAAACCAGAACTGGTTCATTCCTGTAGTGGAAAGTACGGGATCGAAAGAACTTCCGATGTGCGTATTCATTTCACTTAAATACCTGGGGCCATTCGGCTGTGTGGTAATGTATTGGGAATAATCAGCTAAAAGAGGGGCTGTGTCATTGTTCCAGCTGTAGAAAATATCAGAGAACTTCGCATTACGTTCCTTATCCCTGTACTTGAATCCGTATTTTAAGATTAGTTGATCAGAAGCATTAATCTCGTGATTGAATGCGGCTACGATCTTGTCTTTTTCTTCTACAAAAACCTTATAAAACTCAAGATCTGTAAATCTCATTTGAGAAGCATCCATTTTAAAGTCCGGATCACTGTAGAAACCGAATAAGGCGTCAGGGTTTTTATAATCTAATTTGCCACCATCAGCTTTCCAGTAAGCTCTTGGTCCGTTTCCGCGGTCTGACATATAATCCGGGTTGATTCCCACTCCTGATTGAGTGTATTTAATTACATAATAAGAATTGTTCTGCTTGTCCGGAATGTTCCCATATTTGAATTTGTTGTCATAGTAGGACAGGTCCCAGTCGATCTTTCCTTTATTTAAATTATGAATTCCCCCCAAGGAAACAGAGGTAAGCTCTGTAATCAGTAAATTGTGGATATTCTGAAGTTCAACTCTCGCCGTATTATTGGCAGAGCTGAATTTATCAAATCTGATCCTGTGCTTGTAATGCGTTTCATCATCTGAAAGTGTCCCATACATTCCCTTCAGGTAGAAGGTCGTTTTAGGCGATAGAACATATTCAAAGGCGGTGTTGATTCCCGTTGTCTTTCTGACTCCGTTGTAATCACGAAGCTCCATTCTGAAAACCCCTTCGTCCCCACTCCTTCTCGCTTCAAAATTATCGGTAGACCAGTTTCTTATAAAATGAGCAAAATTGAACAGATACCCGAATTTCTTATCTTTAGTTCTTCCGCCATACAACAGCCCAAGATTGTAAACTCCTTTATCCGATTTGGCATTATAGCCGCTTCCCAGGGTTGCTTTGAACTCTGTTTTCATCGGTGGAGTTTTGGTAATGAAATTGACTCCGCCTCCAATTCCATCTGCTTCAATATCTGGAGTAAAAGATTTGTTTACATGTACATAGGAGATCAGCTCGGTAGGGAAAAAATCAAATGCTGTAGCTCTGGAAGTTGTTTCTTCCTCAGCAGTAGGGAGCCTGTTTCCATTGATGGTGGTGGATGCCCAGAACGGTGGAAGTCCTCTCAGAGAAACAAACCTTCCCTCTCCCTGATCCCTTTCGATCGAAACGCCCTGTACACGTTGTACCGTTTCTGCGGCATTTCTGTCCGGTAATTTTCCAATTCCGTCAGAGGCAATAACATTGGTAATGTTGATGGCATTTTTCTGAAGATTTAAAGCTCTTGCTTCCGTGTTTTTTAAGGTTCCGGTTACAACGACTTCCTCAATGTTCTTTCGCTGCTGAGATAGCTTTACAGTTCCCAGGTCAAATGTCTCTCCGGGCTTAAGATCAACATTGATTTCTGTAGATTCATATCCTATATAGCTGATTTGTATACTGTACGGACCTTCCTTAATATCATTGAAGGTAAATTTTCCGTCGATATCGGTGGTCGTATTTTTAGACAGTCCTTTTATTTTGACCGATGCGCCGGGAAGGGGCTGGCTGTCATCAAGAACAGTTCCTATAATTAACTGCTTCTGTGCTGAAACAAAAATAATGAGACAGACAAAAACAAGGGTAAGTAATTTCTCTAAATTTGTTTTCATTTTTACATATATTAAATTTTTTATGCAAAACAAGCTAATAATTTTAATATATATAAATATTTTGTGTTAAGTATTGATTAACAAATAAGCGAGATTTGTTACCTCTATTTTACTTTATAAAAGATTAAAATAATCATTAAAAAGTCTGTAAATGCGGCTTATATTCATTGTTTCACGGTTTTTAATACATATTACCTGAATCCAGGCTTGATCTAAACCTCTGAAAAATAAGTTCGCTTTGGTTAACAATCCGTTAATTTTCGTGGAAAGCAGAAATCTAAAAGTTGCATATTTGTAAACTTTTGTTTCGGACTAAACCTGAAAAGAATTAGAGAAGGGCACTCATTTTTTATTTGTGCATAGTGGTCGTAAAAATAAAATATTGAACGGAAGATACTGTTGTGCTTTTTCTTCATATAAATAACCTGAGTTCGGGATAAGAAACAAAGGTTTAAGTCAGGAAGCTGGAAGAGGGAAGCTGGAAGTTAATATTGGACAAATAATTTTATGGTTGTCCGTTTTTTGACATAATTACAATTTTGTGTCAATATTTGTAAAATTAAAATCTCAAAATGAAATTGAAAATCAGTTGATTGTGATTTGTTTAAAATCTTTAAATCATCCAATTTAGCACTATATGACATTAAGCGGACAATCATAAATTTATCGTAAAACTTTATGAAGTACTTCTTAAAACATGAATAAAATTGATTTTCAGCTCTTTTCAAACCTCAATAACTTCCTTCTTCCAGCCTCCAGCTTCCCAATCTTATTTTCAAGCAAAGTGTCCTATCCCGAACTGAGGTTAAATAATAAGGAGCGAAAATTAAAAATTGATATTAAGAATAATAGATCAGCTCTATGCCGTATAAAAATAAAGGACAAGCATCACACAGCTTTCGTCACTGATGCTTACCGGAACATGCGGAAACTTACCATTGAAATATAAAGAATCACCTTCTTTCAGGATGACCTCTTCATTATCAATGACATATTTGACTTCACCTTTCAGAATATACTTAAATTCCCAGGCATCTGTAATTACTTTTTCCCTTTTGGAATTAGGTTCAAGGGTGAGTAACACAGCTTCAAAACCCAAAGAATGAAGACTCTTGCTGAAAATGTGCATATACTTAAATCCTTCAGCTTCAACTTCTTTTTCTATAATTTGCTGGTTTTCCTTAGGAACGTAAATAAACTTGGCATTGGATTTCTTTTCTACACCTTCAAAGAAATAGCTGGCATCAATTTCAAGAGACTGGATCAGATCCAGCAAAACGGGCAGTGAAGGAATCGTTCTTCCGTTTTCGATCCGGGAAACAAGACCATTACTCACATTGGCCTTGAATGCCAGTTCATTGATGGTTAAATTATTCTTTTTTCTAATATCCTTTAATCTCTTTCCGATACCTATTAAAAAGTCATTCATACTGTGTGCTATTTAACCAAAATTATTTTTCGTCATTCTATTGAAAGCAAAGGTAATACTATTCTATAGAGTTTGTATCGGGAGGGAATCAATTCATTGAAAATTATTATTGGAGGCGAAAGGGCAAAAAAATGCAAAAGAGCTAAAATGTAAAAGGGCTTTATTGCCTTTTTGTCTATCCCGGGAAAATTTCCCTATTTTTGTAAAACTCCTTATTTTCATTTATGAAAAAAATTATTCTTATCGAAGACGAAACCAGCGTAGTGTCTTTTATCAAAAAAGGACTTCAGGAAAATGGATATGAAGTATCTGTAGCTTTTGACGGACGTACAGGAGTACAGCTGGTGCAGGCCAACGATTTCGATCTGGTGATTTTGGATATTATGCTGCCGGAAATGAATGGTTTGGATGTGTGTAAGGAGATAAGAAAAACCAATCAGACCGTTCCTATTCTGTTCCTGACAGCATTGGGAACCTCTGAAAATATTGTGCTCGGACTGGAAAGCGGAGGAGATGATTATCTGGTAAAACCTTTTAAGTTCATTGAGCTGGTTGCCCGTGTAAAATCACTGCTGAGGAGAAGCCATAATAACGGACCGCAAGAATCTGTAGAACCGGAGCCTAACGATGAAAATGTATTTCAGTTTTCAGATCTTATGGTAAATGATTATACTAAAAAAGTGACCCGTGGCGGAGAAGATATTTCTCTCACGTCTACAGAATATAAATTACTCCTATACTTTCTTAATAACCCTGAGAAAGTGATTTCCAGAGCTGAAATTCTGGATGCGGTCTGGGGAGTCAACTATGAACTGGGTACGAATGTAGTGGATGTTTATGTTAATTATTTAAGGAAAAAGCTTGATAACCAGGATGATAATAAATTAATTCATACCGTCATAGGAATGGGGTATGTCCTGAAAAAGAACTAATGAATGTTTAACCGAGTGATTACAAATCAGACCAAAACGATGGTGCTCCTGATGCTGGTTTTTACCGCCATTATCCTCCTGTTTAGTGGTTTGGTCTATTTTTCAATCGTTAATTTTTCACATCAGAGATTTTATGAACTGCTGAAGATCCGAACGGCAACCATTGTTCAGATCGAAAAAAGCAAAGATCATCTTGACCTTCCGGAAAATCATATTCTCAACAGTCTGAATGATGAAGAACTTCCGATGGAAAAGGATTATGTTTTTGCGGTTCCTGCAGATTCCAATTTCAAAAAAATA
Source organism: Chryseobacterium sp. UF-290 (assembly GCF_058245615.1). NCBI lineage: Bacteria > Pseudomonadati > Bacteroidota > Flavobacteriia > Flavobacteriales > Weeksellaceae > Chryseobacterium > Chryseobacterium sp. UF-290. The sequence continues at coordinate 58,415 of NZ_JBSICB010000017.1, read as the reverse complement.
TCACAGGAAGTTCATATCCCGGATTATTTCTTTAAAAATATCATCAGGGAAGGAGAGTCCAATTATAATGATAAAGAATTCTATTATATAGGACAGAGTTTTAAATATGATGATAAAGATTATATTGCGATCGCTTCTGCCAAAAACCATTATGTGATCTACTATCTTGGATTTTTAAAAAGAACACTGCTTACCTGTATTGTGCTTTCGCTCTTCTTCAGTATGATCTTTTCTTTTTATCTGTCTAAAACATTATTCAGACCGATCTTGAAAATCACCGGAAAGGTAAAGGAGATCAGTTCTGAGAATCTTCATTTAAGATTAGAGCCCCAGCCGGATAATAAGGAGCTGAACGAGTTGGTAGAGACATTTAATGATATGCTCAACCGTATCGAAACCTCTTTTGAAACTCAAAATCATCTGATCGGAAACGTTTCCCATGAATTGAGAACACCTCTGACTTCCATTATGGGAGAAGCCGATGTAGCCCTGTCGATCAGCAGAACTCCGGAAGAATATAAAGAAACCCTGGAAATCATCCTGGATGAAGCTGAAAAGCTCGATAAAAAGATCAAAGCCTTATTGATGATCGCCCAAACCGGATTCGACGGCAAGATTCAGAAAATGGATAAGGTAAGAATGGATCAGCTGCTTTGGGATGTGATTGAAACCCTCAGAAGAATTGATTCCAGGAATAATATCTATCTGGATATCAGTATGCTTCCGGACAATCCGAAAAAACTGAAAGTACAGGGTAATGAGCAGCTGCTGCATCTTGCGGTAGCCAATATCATCAGCAATGGCTGTAAATATTCCAATTTCCAGCAGGTAAAAGTTTCTCTCGGAGCTACAGATACAGATGTCTATATTATTGTAAAAGATACGGGCATCGGAATTCCGGAAGTGGAAATGAATAAAATCTACGATCCGTTCTTCAGAGCTTCCAATACCAACAATTATGAAGGCTATGGAATAGGACTTCCGCTGGCAAGAAACATCGTAAGAATGCATCATGGCGAATTGATCGTAAGCTCACATGAGAACCAGGGAACGACAGTACAGATGCGGTTCCCGAACTTTTATAGTATGCAGAAGGAAGGGTAATCAGATTTTCTCATTTACATCTTTATTTTCTTCGCTTTCTTTGCCTTTTTACCCTATTACAATTTCACTTTTTCACCAATATTAATTCCCCTTAACAATTTTCTAATCTCATTTTAATCTCTTTAATCACATTTTAATTCCGTTCCAAAGATCTTCTAATCTGGTCGTTCTAGTTTTGTATCATCAAAAAAGATAAACAAAATACAAAATAATAAAGAACATGGCTAAAACAATTTTAATTGCTACAGATTATTCTCTTGAGTCATTGAACATATTGAAAAAAGTACTTAAGGAGAAAGATGCATCAGAAGATCAGAACCAGTATAATATTCTTCTTACTTCAGGATATGATTCCGGAGATTCTATCAGAGATCTTTTATTCAACACCAAAACAACTGTTTTCAACAAGATCAGGCCGAAGGAGTTCTGCGACGCCTATGGAATCATTAAGAATAAATATCCTCATCTGATTAATAAAATCGTCTGTGACATTTTTACAGGAAGTTTTCAGAGAACATTCAATCAGTATGTGAAAGCGGAAAATATTGAAGAGGCTTATTATTCTTCATCCATCAAAAGTAATGGAAAAGGGAAGTTTGATCTTATTCCTTACATCAAAAAATGCAAAGAGCTTCAGTCCCGTGAAATTGCCCTTGAGGCGAGAGAATGGCTTCCTGAAAGAGGAAGACTGGCGGAGATCTTTGTAGAGGTCTGAAAAAGAAACACAATTTAAAAAAAGATAAAGAATGTTAAGAAATTATAGTAACAGCAGGACACTGGGGGACAATATCAGATTGGGGACGCTGACTGCATTTACAGCAGGTACTATAAATATTGCATCCCTATTGATATTCCTCTCTTTTACATCGAATGTAACCGGGCATTACGCTATTCTGGCGGCAGAAATCAGTAAAGGAAACTGGACACAGGTGGCAGTGGTAGGAGGATGGATCTTTTTATTCTTCTTCGGAAGCTTTCTATCCAACTTTATTGTGATCAATTTTAATAAAAAAAGTAAATATTTTGCCCATTCAATGCCTATTGTGCTGGAGATCATATGTCTCCTGTTCGTAGGGGTATACGGTCAGCTTTATTATCAGAAAACCCTTGAAGAAACAGAATATCTGGTGGCCCTTATGCTTTTTGCGACAGGACTGCAGAACGGATTGACAGCGAGTATCTCTAATTTTTCCGTAAAGACGACCCACCTTACCGGAACAACGACCGACCTGGGAATCCTGGTCTCTATGTTTACCCAAAAGAAATACAGAAGAAATGGAGAGCTGATCGGGAGGGCAAAACTGCTTATGAGCATTATGATCGCGTATGTTTTAGGGGCGGTATTCTCCGGACTGACGTACTATTATCTGGAATTCAGAGTGTTTTATATCATCAGTGTATGTCTTTTGATCGTCATCGGATATGATGCGTATAAAATTCATGTACGACATTTTAACACAAAATACAGATATAGCAGAATTTATAAAAAGCCTAATCTCTTTGCTTATTTGTATGAGAAGATCCATGGGATCCCTAAAAGAGAGAAAAAAGGCAAACTTGTTTTTGAAGAGTAATTGGAAAAGTGTAAATATCACTATTAATTTTTTGTATAAACTAGCTGTAAACACCCTTATTTTATGATGAAATAAGGGTGTTTTTTTGAAAAATCAATCTCCGGATCTATAAACCGGGCTGTTATTCTGCCTTATTTTTTATGGGACGAAAATGATAACTTTCAAATTAATTACAGAGGGTTGCTAAAGCCCATTATTACAAACATTAAAAAAAACGGCTGGGGATAAATAGGGCAAAAATGTTGATAATTAAATATTAAATCCCGTTTTTAGTATTTTAATTCCCGTTTTCATTGACTATTTTTGTAAGTTGATTTACGTTTTATGTCAGATATTATTCAGCTTTTACCGGATCATGTAGCCAACCAAATTGCAGCGGGAGAGGTGGTGCAGAGACCTGCGTCCATCGTGAAGGAACTTTTGGAAAACGCTATAGATGCAGAGGCAACGAAAATTGAATTGATCGTCAGGGATGCCGGGAAAAACCTCATACAGGTGGTGGATGACGGAAAGGGAATGTCCGAAACAGATGCCCGGATGGCATTTGAAAGACATGCCACATCCAAGATCAGAGGAACGGAAGATATCTTTAGGATCTCTACAAAAGGCTTCCGGGGTGAGGCATTGGCATCTATTGCTGCTGTTTCCCAGGTTGAGCTGAGAACCAAACAGAAAGATTCCTCCATCGGTACCAGTATTTATATCGAAGGCGGGGTATTTCAGTTTCAGGAACCGGCTCAGACAGCCGAAGGATCAAATTTTTTGGTGAAGAATCTTTTCTATAATGTTCCTGCCAGAAGAAAATTCCTGAAAAATAATAATATCGAATTCAGACATGTAATCGATGAATTCCAGCGTGTTGCACTGGCGCATGAAGGATTGGAGTTTTCTTTGTTCCACGATGATGAAGCTGTTTTCAGATTAAGGAAAGGAAGCCAGATGCAGCGCATCGTCGATGTTTTCGGACGAAAATTGCAGCCGCTTTTGATTCCTATCAAAGAAGATATTATCTGGTGTAAGCTTCATGGATTTGTTGCAAAGCCTGAAGGAGCTAAAAAATCCAGGGGTGAGCAGTTCCTTTTCGTCAACGGAAGGTATTTCAAAAGTCCGTATTTCAATAAAGCGGTACAGGAAGCGTTTGAAGGATTGCTTCAGCCGGGATATGTGCCTTCCTTTTTCCTTTTCCTGGAACTTGATCCGGAGAAAATAGATGTGAATATCCATCCGCAGAAAACGGAAATAAAGTTTGAGGATGAGCATCTTATTTTTGCTTTGCTTCGTTCAACGATCAAAAGATCTTTAGGCATTTATAACGTGTCTCCAAGCCTTGATTTTGACAGGGACCCGGAGCTGGATGAAATGATGAACAAACCGATTCCGAGCAAAAGCAACAGTGGTGGTGGAACCGGTGTCATCAAAATGCCTGAAATCATTGTAGATAAAGATTACAATCCGTTTTTGGAAGAAAGAAATGTACACCCTGAAGAGATCCAGAACCTTACGGAAATGTACCACCAGAACATAACGGCGGAACCTTCAAAGATCAATTTATTTGAAGATGAAGATTTCGATGAAGATCTGATGAGGCTCCCTAACGGATACTGGCTTTTCAATAAAGGTGATGTGACATTGATGCTGGATCTTGGAAGAATGCACAGACTATTGGTGTCAGAAAACAATAAATCTACAAGAAAATCAAGTACCAACAGCCATGCGCTCCTTTTTTCTCTGGAGTATCATATGAACGAGATCGAAAAAAATAAATACAATTCGATCAAAAAATATCTTCCGGAATTAGGATTTGACATGAAAATTGCTCATGAAAGCGTACTTCGTATAGATTCCCTTCCTGAAGGCCTGAAAGAAACACAGGCAATGAAGTTCCTGGAAAACCTTTTTGAGATCCTGGATTATAAAACAGAAGAAGAGTTTTTGCAGTATTATCATAACCAGTGGAATAAAATGCAGTCGAAGTCAAGATTCGACTTTATCTATAAAAAAGATGCTGAACAGCTTATCAAAGACTTTACAGCACTAGGTTTCCCGGAATTTTTACCGGATGGGAAAAGATGCTTCTATGAAGTTCCCTTTAATGACTTTAAAAATAAATTTTAAAAAACATGTTTAACAATATACCGCCGATTACAAAGAACATCATTATTATAAATATTATAGTGTACCTGGTGTCCAATTTCCTTTTTGAGGGATTATATGGTTCTTTGGTAGGTTATTATCCTTTTTCACCCAACTTTAAATCTTGGCAGGTTATTACACATATGTTTATGCATGCTCCACTTAAGGAACCTGGAGGATTAATGCATATTTTATTCAATATGTTTACATTATTTAGCTTTGGACCAATTTTAGAACAGTCAGTGGGAGAAAAAAGATATTTATTATTGTATTTTGCAAGTGGATTAGGCTCGTTTTTTTTATTCAACCTTTGGAATTTTGTTGAGGCTCAACAAATTATTTCTGGTTTGCAAAGTTTAGGATTAAGTGCTTCTGAAATCTATCCTAAAGCAGCGATAGATTATGTGGGAGATATGAAGATCAGTGCTACAACACCCGAAGGACTAAAACTATCAAGTCAATATTATGCATTGTTAAAATCTCCTATGCTGGGAGCTTCCGGAGCTATTTTTGGTGTTGTAGCTGCATTTGCAACACTCTATCCAGATTCAAAAATAGGAATCATGTTTATTCCGGTTCCTATAAAAGTAAAATACCTTCTTCCAATCGTTATTGTGGTGTCCGTATATCTGGGAATTTCCGGAAACGGAGGAGGAATTGCTCACCTTGCCCACGTTGGAGGAGCTCTGGTGGGGTGGCTGTTGGCACGAAATTGGAAAAAGCATTTGTACAGATTCAATTAAAATAATTTTGTGAAGGTTATTCGACTCATACTCCTGATTCTCCATCTTGGAATTTTATTTCTGCTGCTGGGCACCTTGTTGAATGCCTATATTCCGCCTAAGATTTTCCCTTGGTTCAATTTGCTTTCTTTAGGGTTCCCGATACTGATTACGTTATATATTATACTGACGGTATTTTGGGTTTTCAGCTGGAAAAAGAGAGCTTTTATATTCATGTTTGCGGGTTTGGCATTTATCAATCCTATAAAACGATGGGTAAATTATTCTTCCACTAAAGAAGAAGGCTCTGAGATAAAAGTGGTTTCTTTTAATACGAGAGCAGGAGGTAGAGGAAGGGAGGAGATTGGAACCTATCTTGAATCTCAGAATGCAGATGTTATCCTTTTACAGGAAGACGCAGGTATAGTATATAAATTTGAAGGATATCAAAAAGTAAATTCACATGGTGTTTTTACGGTTCTGACCAAGCACAAAATTATCAGTGAGAAGATTATAAGGCCCAATGATGAAGACCAGAGAGTACCAGGCGTACAGGTCGATATCGAAATAAAAGGGAAAGTTTACAGATTCATTGATGTATATCTTCACCCGTTCCGGTTTGAAAAGGAGATGGTGAAACCCGGCACAGATGCTGATACTAATGAGAGGAAAGTAATAGATGTGGTAAAAAAACTTATTCCTACCTTCAAAAAACATCAGGAACAGGTGGCGCTGATCCGTGAAGCAATTGACAGCTCGCCTTATCCGGTAATATTAGCTGGCGACTTCAATTCTGTTCCTAATTCTTATGAATATTACCACCTGGCAGAAGGGCTTGAAGATGTATTTTTAAAGGCAGGAAAGGGAAGCGCGACCAGCTTTCATGATTATAAATTTCCGATCAGGATTGATTATGTTTTTTCTTCGAAATCATTGAAGCCGGTTTCCTATGAAGTCGATCGTTCTGTCAGAATTTCAGACCATTATCCTGTGATTGTAAAATTTTCAATTGAGAATAAATAATCATAAAAAAGTTAACATTTAATAATTTGGTAAGATTTTTGCTAAATAATATAAGTACCAAGACCGTTTTTTCATGAAGTCAAACCAGATATTACTATTTATACATATCGCTATTGCCGTTTTGCTGTTGTGCACATTGGGAAATGCGTGGATTTCGCCTAATCTTCTGGGCAATCTTAACCTGCTTTCTCTGTTGTTCCCCTATCTTATAGCGGCGCATGTACTTCTTACTCTGGTCTGGATCTTCAAAAAAAAAAAAATCGCTGTTGCTTTCGCCTTGGGTACTCTTATTTTTTACAATCCAATCAGAAGATGGGTCAATTACTCTCCCAAAACAGAAAATATAAAAACAATCCGTGATATAAAAGTTTTAACCTTTAATGTAAAATATGGGGAATATGGATGGGATAAGGTGAAAAATTACATTAAAGAGCAGAATGCGGATATCATTCTGGTTCAGGAAAAAGATACGAACCGTGCCCTGAAACAGGATCTGGTAAAATACCCTTCCGTTATCCTCAAAACAAAACATAAAATTGTAAGACAGGCCGAGCTGATCGATGAGAATGCCCGCGGAAATTCTTTCTATGCGGATGTAGACATCAATGGAAAGATTATCAGAATCGTGAATGTATATCTGGAACCTTTCAGGCTTAATAAAACAATGTTTACGAAACTGGATGCTTTGGGAATAGGAAACGTATCTAATCTTCTTTCTCATATGATTCCTACTTTTCAGGCCCATGAAAATCAGGTGAAAAGGATCAGAAAAATAGTGGATATGTCCCCTTATCCTGTAATTTTAGCCGGAGACTTCAATTCTGTACCCAATTCTTATGAATACTACAATCTTGGAAAAGACCTTCAGGATGCTTTTTTAGTTGCCGGAAAGGGGAGCGCGAGCAGTTTTCACGATTATAAAGTACCGTTGAGGATTGATTACATCTTCACTTCAAAATCGATTATCCCTTTAAGCTATAAAGTAGATCAGTCTATAAAATTATCGGATCATTATCCTGTAATTGCAGAATTTCTGCTAAATTAGTTCCATGAAAAATTTACTGTCTGCGGGTTTTGTTCTTACAATTCTGCTTACTGCCTGCTCCAAGAAGGAGTCGTCAGGCTTTGGTGCTGAGCAGGAGCTTAAGATCCACTATGATACAACAGCTGTTGACTCATTCTCGACAGGAGCTGTTTCAGTAGATATTGCCCGCAAGATAAGAATGTCATCACCACAATACCAGGACTCTGTAAAAAAAGCTAAAAAGCTTGAAGAAGAAGAGAGAAAGCTTAAAGCGGAGCTTGAAAAAGAGAACAAGGCCAAACTGGAGGAAGAAAAGAAAAAAGCTGAAGCTGAAAAGAAGCAAAAAATTTCAGATACGCCAGCCACAAAAGAACCCAAAACAGAATAGATCAAACAAAATATACCTAAAGATATAAAATATGAAAAAGCAAATCCTGGCAGCGCTGGTGATCTCAGTATTCACTGTTGCCTGCACAAAATCGACTACAAAAACAGAACAGGTAGAAAATGCGGATGGTTCAGTAACCACGACCACAACTACGGAGACAGAAACCCCTTCTGATGTTGTTGATACTTCCAAAATTAATAAAGCGAAAGAAGATGTTGAGGCAAAAGTAGATGCGGCCGGAAACAAAATTGACGATGCTGCTCAGAAAGCGAAAGATAAAATTGATGCAACGGCGGATAAGACAAAAGAAGACCTTAACAAAGCCGGAAAGGATATCAAAACAGAGGCCGCCAAAGTGGGAAAAGATATTAAAAGCGGAGCTCAGGAAGTTGGTAAAGATGCAAAAGATGCAGCCAGAAAAGGCGCTTCAAAAGTAGAGGAAGCTGCTAAAAAAGTAAAAGAAGACTTAAGTAAATAAAAAAATAAACCGCAGTTAATCTGCGGTTTATTTTTTCTAGGCTTATAATGTAAAAGATTGAAAGTCGGAATTTGTTTTCCTGAAGAATCCTTTCATTTTTTAGGATATAGGCTTGTCTCCTTTTTATTTATTGAGCTCCAGCAGGGGATCTATGTACTCTCTGTCATTGCTCAGTCTGGGAACCTTATTCTGGCCACCAAGCTTTCCTTTAGATTCCATCCAGTGATAGAACAGATTATGTTTGGCAATGTGTACAATAGGCCTTTTAAGGGTCATATTGTTGTATCTTTTTGCTTCGTAATCGGAATTGATGGTTTTTAAATGCTGATCAAAACAATCAATAAAAGTTTCCAGATCATTCGGATACTGGCTGAATTCAAAGATCCACTCGTGGGCGCCGCCTTCGTTTTCTTTCATAAAGACCGGAGCCCCGGTAAAATCCGTAATTTGAGCGCCAGTTGCTTCGCACGCCTTCGAAAGGGCAGATTCTACATTCGTGATCATCAATTCTTCTCCGAAAGCATTGATATAATGTTTTGTTCTTCCCGTTATTTTTATTCTGAACGGATTGGTTGATGTAAATACAACCGTATCGCCAATAAGGTATCTCCATAAGCCGCCATTGGTAGTGATGACCATGGCGTAATTTTTTCCGGTCTCAACGTCCTCCAGGCTTACCACCTTCGGATTGGAAAAGTGGAACTGATCCATTGGAATAAACTCATAGAAGATCCCGTAATCCAGCATCAGAAGCATCTCATCACTGTTGGATCTGTCCTGTATCCCGAAGAACCCTTCGGATGCGTTGTAAATTTCGTAGTAATTGATGTTTTTTCCGATGATCTGCTTGTATTGCTCCCTGTAGGGTTTAAAACTGATTCCACCGTGGAAAAACACCTCCAGATTAGGCCATAGCTCAGAAATGCTGTTTACATGGGTTTCCTTTAAAACCCTTTGTAAAAGAACCATCATCCAGCTTGGAACTCCAAGGATGCTTCCCACATCCTCATTTTTTACTTCGGAAGTGATCGCTTTCAGCTTACTTTCCCATTCAGACATCAGAGAAACCTTTTTGCTTGGGGTAGTGGTAATTTCTACCCAGAAAGGAAGGTTATCGATTAAAATGGCAGAAAGATCTCCAAATTTAGTGTTAAAATCTGCATAAAGTTCAGAACTTCCTCCCAGGCGAAGGTTCTTATTGGTAAAAAGCTGGTTTTCGGGATGATTGTTGGCATAAATGGAGACCATATCCTTTCCTGCTTTCATATGGCAGTACTCAAGACTTTCAGTTGAGATAGGGATGAACTTGCTTTTTGCGTTGGTAGTCCCCGAAGATTTGGCAAAATGCTTAATAAGTCCCGGCCAGCTTACATCCTTATGTCCCTGTCTTGCCTTTTCGATATAAGGCTCAAAATCCTCATAGGTTACGATCGGAACCTTATTTTTAAAATCCTGATAGCTTGAAATGGAATTGAATCCGTACAGTTTACCATATTCCGTATCTTCTGCATGAAACAGCTGGGAAAATAAAATGCCTTTCTGTGTTTCAATGGGATGGTCCATGAAATTCTGAATCTGGTCTATCCTTTGGCGGATGAACCAGTTGACTACGGTATTGAAAAGTGCTTTGGTTGCCATTCCAACAAATATAATGATATTTGAATTTTCTGAGAATTTTTTCTGTGATTAAATAAAAAAACCGTTACAAAATATGTAACGGTTTGGTATTTAGAATATTATTTCTTAGCAGTACTCGTCGTAGGCAGCCTGAAGGTTAGCTGCAATGGCACCTGCAGGGTTTCCTTCGATGTGATGTCTTTCCAGCATGTGAACCAATTCACCATCTTTGAAAAGGGCTACACATGGAGAGCTTGGTGGGAATGGAGCAAGGTGTTTTCTTGCTTCAACCACTGCTTCAGTATCAAATCCTGCAAAAACAGTTGTTAAATGGTCAGGCTTCTTATCTCCTGTCAGAGAATATACTACTCCCGGTCTTGCAGCTCCTGCAGCACATCCACATACTGAGTTGATGACCAATAATGTAGTACCAGGCTGTTTTAGAGCTTCTTCTACCTGAGAAGGTGTCGTTAAATCCTGGAAACCTTTATCTGTAAGCTCAGCCTTCATAGGCATTACTAAATCTGTTGGATACATATATTTTGTTTTTTTATCAGTACAAAGTTAAACAATTCTTTACGTTTGATCAATATATAATAACTATCAATGGATTAGTCATATAAAATTAACTAAATATTAATATTGTAATAATATATGCAAAAACATGAATTGAAATTAGGAATAATTAATTTTTTTTATTAAATTTGAAATGATTCTGAAAAACAGATGACCATGAAAAAAACATTTACAGCTTTCCCTCAAGCAATCAACCTCTTCAATACTATCTGCTTATGATAGTAGCTCAACTCTTTTTTCAGCTTTTCATTAAGTTGAATAACAAACTTTAATATCCAAAAAACGAAGTCCGGGACTGAACAGTCCCGGACTTCTAATCAAATCGATATGCAAAGGTTGTATATCCTTAGTTATGGTTGAGATCCGTGTTGACAGGCTTTGGGAATCAACCTGAACACGCATTACGTACCTCTTTATGAAAGGAGCTTTTTAGCCATTTCAGAGATACTTTTCCCATCTGATTTTCCGGCTAATGCTTTTGAGGCTGCTCCCATTACCTTCCCTAAATCTTTGATAGATTCAGCTCCGGTTTCGGAAATAATATTTTTAATTTCAGTCTCTAATTCTTCTGCAGAAAGCTGCTTTGGTAAAAACTGTTCAATTACTTTCATCTGAGCCTCCTCCACTTCTGCAAGGTCCTGTCTCCCCTGTGCGGCAAACTGTTCAAAAGAGTCTTTACGTTGTTTGATCATTCTCTGCAGAATAGCAATTTCCTGCTCCGCAGAAACTTCAGCCCCTTTGGCTTCAGTTTTTAAAAGAAGGATTTGAGATTTTACAGCACGAAGAGAATCCAAAGCAACTCTGTCTTTTTCTCTCATCGCCGTTTTTATAGCTTCACTTATAGTATTTTCTAAACTCATATTTTTATGCTTTTGGCTTCTTGCGGCTGGCTGCTAGCTTGGCTAAGAAAGCCATTAGCCAATAGCCAGCTGCCAGAAGCATTAGTCTACATCTTTATTTAAAAATCTGTTTTCTTTGATCTGCATAGAACCATTGTTGTCAGACAGATAGGTATTGATATTCTGGTCTGAGGCATTGGTTCCGTCGATCGAAATATTTTTTCTTTTGAAAGCAGGAATAGATTCGAATTCACTTGTGCTGTCAAAGCTTTGATAGCGGGAATTGAACTCTTTTAATTTATTTCTTCTTTCAATAACTCTTTCCTGATCGATCGTTTTATTCACGAAGGTGAATTCTGACTCTTCAGTTTTTGGAGCGTCAATTTCTGTTTTAGCTTCAAAAGTTGATTGGGTCTCAGCTTTTGGCTCCTCTTGCTTCTGGATGAACGTTTCGATCTTTTGCGCAGGCTCTACTACAGCACTTGGCGGCGCATTGAATTCTGCCTTAGGCTGTCCGAAATCTGTTTTAGGCTCATTTTTAGCCGGCTCGTTTACAAAGAAGCTGAATTCAATAGGTTTTTCCTCTGAAAAAGAATTATTGAATGTGTTTCCGGACTGAGGCTCATCTTTCTTGTTCTCAAAATCAAATGAGAAAGACTGGATCTCCAGGTCGTTCGGGTCTTCACTTTCTTCGTCAATAGCAAATAAACTGTATTCCTGCTCGCCCTCTTCTTCATTTCTCCAGCCCTGTTCAGGAGTGTTTACCGTATCTTCCTCTTTATCAAAGAATTTTATTTCTGTTCGGGGCTGCTCTTCCTCAATAATCATTTTTTTTTCAGAAGATGTTACATTGAACGGGGTATCATGATCTTCGTCATCAAGTCTGAAAAGGTTTTTCCCTCCGAAATCATGTGTCGTTTCAGGAGCTGACTCTCTTTCCTCTCTTGTTTTAAAAGGAGAGTTTTTTGGAGCTTCAAAGCTGTCGTTAAGACTGATTCTGATCTTCTCTGTAGGTCCTGCAAATTTCTTATTGTCATTGGAGAAACCTGTAGCGATCACAAGAACGCTTACTGCATCCCCAAGTTCTTCATCTGCACCCACCCCGAAAATGATATCCGCGGTATTTCCTGCTTCTTTCTGGATGTGGTCCATGATCACACCGATCTCATCCATAGTCACTTCTTCAGCACCACTTCTGATCAACAGAAGAACGTTTTTCGCTCCGGTGATCTTATTGTCATTCAATAACGGAGAATCCAATGCCTTTCTTACCGCTTCTTCCGCCTTGTTTTCCCCTGAAGCGATACCTGTAGACATCAGGGCTGTACCAGAGTTCTGAAGTACAGATTTAGCATCTCTAAAGTCAATGTTTACATCAAAGTAACCTGTAATCACCTCTGCCATACCTTTTGCGGCATTGGTCAAAACTTCATCGGCTTTTGAAAACCCCTGCTTGAATCCAAGGTTTCCGAACTGCTGTCTTAGTTTATCATTGTTGATGACAATAAGTGAGTCAACATTGTTTCTTAATTTGTCCAGACCGTTTTCAGCCTGCTCCAATCTTCTTTTTCCTTCGAAGCTGAAAGGAACAGTAACGATACCTACTGTTAAGATACCCATATCCTTTGCTACTTTAGCAATGACAGGAGCAGCTCCGGTACCTGTACCACCACCCATTCCGGCAGTGATGAACACCATTTTGGTATTCTGGCCCATTGCAGCCTTGATATCTTCAATGCTTTCGATCGCTGATTTTTCTCCAACCTCAGGATCAGCACCGGCTCCCAGACCTTCCGTAATGGAAGTTCCCAACTGAACTTTATTGGCAACAGGGTTATTATCTAAAGTCTGAGCATCTGTATTACAGATCACGAAATCTACCCCGTGAATCCCTTTTTCGTACATGTGCTTCAAAGCGTTGTTTCCACCGCCTCCTACACCGATTACTTTTATAATGGATGAATTTCCTTTTGGCAAATCAAATGAAAATCCTTGTGTACCTATATTTTCCATAACTATACTTTTAATAATTATAATTGATCATTGATTAATGATAATTGATAAGGAAAAAACCATTTATCGCTTATCATTCATCATTTATAATTTACTCTACTTCTTCAAAGAATTTTTTTACTTTTTCCATAAGCGACTGCCCGAAAGTCAGCTTCGCCTTTCTGTTCTCCTGCTGCACATTCTCTACAGGCTGTTCCTGAACAGGAGCTGTCTGCTGAGCCTGTTGAGACGTTTCTGCCTGCATAGCAGCTACTTCTGGTTTCGATTGTTCAGCGACCGTTTCGACTGCTTCGTCAGCATTCTGTTTTTTGTCTCTGATCTTCAAGCTTTCCATCAGCAACCCAATAGACGTAGCAAATTCAGGGCCTTTCAGGTACTGATTTTTATCGTTGGCGATATATTCATTCGCAAAACCGATTCTGCTGTCAAAACCTGTAGTATAATTGGCCAGCTGACGAAGGTGCTTCAGGTTTGAACCACCACCTGTCAGAACGATTCCGGCAATCAGCTTTTTCTTTTGTTCAAAAGCGCCGTATGCTTTCAGCTCTGTATTGACCATTTCCAGCACTTCTTCTACTCTTGCATTAATGATCTGTGCCAGAGTTTTCAAAGAAATTTCTTTGTCCGGTCTTCCATGAAGCCCCGGAATAGTGACAAAAGTACTGTCTTTTTCCAATTCGGGAACAGCCGAACCGAATTTTACTTTCAATTGTTCTGCATGTTTCTCAATAATGGAGCAGCCTTCTTTGATATCTTCCGTAATAATACCGCCTCCGTATGGAATGACACAAGTGTGACGGATGATATTATCTTTAAAGATCGCAATATCCGTTGTACCGCCACCGATATCAACAATAGCTACGCCTGCTTCTTTTTCTTCTTTGGTAAGAACAGCTTCTGAAGACGCTAAAGGTTCCAAAGTAAGGGCTTCCATCTCTAATCCTGCTTCACGGACGCATCTTGCAATATTCCGGATGCTTCCCATCTGCCCCACTACAACATGGAAGTTGGCTTCTAAACGTTTTCCGTGCATTCCGACAGGTTCCTGAATTTCCCCTTCGGAATCCACTTTATATTCTTGAGGAAGTACGTGGATAATTTCTTCTCCAGGAAGCATGACCAGCTTTTTTACCTGATCCTTTAATGCCTCAATGTCATCGTCTGTAATAAATTTATCAGGATGTTCACGCATAATATAATCGGAATGCTGCAGAGAACGGATGTGTTTTCCTGCAATACCTACCGTTACCTTGCGGATAGGAACTCCGGCACTGGATTGTGCTTCGGTTACTGCAGCCTTGATTGAATTAATAGTCTGTGAAATATTATTCACAATACCTTTATGAACACCAAGACTTTTAGCTTTTCCTACACCGAGAACTTCTATTTTCCCGTGTGCATTCCTTCTTCCGACAATCGCGACTATCTTTGTTGTCCCGATGTCCAGACCTACTGAATACTCTTGATTTTCCATTTTTATATCGATTTGATTTTTTCTGCTTTTTCTTTGATCAGGACCGTGTCCTTCTTTGTGTTATATTCTCTTTGGGATTTTTTATTCTATTTTCACCTTGGGTTTCGGCTTTGGCTTGGATTGTACCGGGGCCGTTGTTTTTTTCTCTGGTTTTTTTGTTTCCTTTTGCTGTGTTTTTGGTTTTGTATTCTCTTTCGGTTTTACTGGTTTTGGGTTAGTTTTTTTAACTTCTGCAGCCTTGGGTTTTGTGTCCGTCTTCTTAAGAGTAGCAGTAGCTGGTGAGGGAACTTTTGCCAGCTCCAGCTTTCCGGCCTTTAAAATACTGTCATTTTCTTTAAAGTAAGGGTTCAGAGTGGTTACAATCTGGTTCTGGTATTTTACAGAGACCATGTTGTATTTTTGAGGATCCTGATATACCAGGTATTTCTCCACAAAAGTTTTGAATCCTTTTACCTTAAAATCAATATTTTCAAGATCTCCAATCTCCACCTTGTAATTTCCTTCACTTGTAAGAAGACTGTAGCTGTCTTTATTTTTTGAGATTCCAATAAAGAATTTTTTACTGAAATCATCTTTATCGATCTTTTCAACCAGCTCTGCCAGCTTTTGATATTCTTCTGGCTTCACATTTCCTGTTACCAGCATGCATGGGTGAGAATAGGTCCTTGAAATCGGAAATTCAATTCCTTTTTCATCCACATAAAAGTCTTTCCCTTCTTTGTTGAGCCTGAAAACGGGAACTCTCTGCCTGATATCCAGATTGAGCTTTCCGTTTAAGTTCAGATAGACATTGGCGCTGTCAACTGCCGGAAGAGCGTTGATCTTTTTTTCTAAAGAAGGGATATTTAGGTTACCTACCTTCCCAGAAGGGTTTTCTTTTTTTACGATCTCCCGGATATCTTTTTCATCTACAAAATAAACCGGAGTCTTCTCATTCATTTTTACAGAAATCTTATTGTCAGTAATCTGCTGGCTGCTGAATTTCTTCAATGAGAAACTCAGTAACAATCCCAGGATGATTACCGTAACAACAATTTTTAATATTCTGTATTTATTTTTCATATTTTTTTGTATTCATGTATTGATGTAAAATGTATTCATGAATACGTTAATACATTACTACATTTTTACAATTTGCTTATCCATTCACAGATAGGGTCGTACAGGGTGTCTATATTTCCTGCGCCTACTGTAAGAAGGATATCAAAATCTTTTTCTTTTATTTTTTCAAAAGCATCGGATAAAGCCGATACCTCTTTTTTATCTAATGTTACTTTTTCCAGCAGCCAGCTTGAGGTGATTCCTTCAAAATTTTCCTGAAGCTCTCTTGCAGGGTAGATGTCTAGCAGAATCAGTTGATCTGCTTTGCTCAGGCTTTCTGCAAATCCATCGGCAAAATCTCTTGTTCTGCTGAACAGGTGAGGCTGGAAGGCTACCAGTAGCTTTTTATCAGGGTAAAATGTTTTGATTGAGCCCATTACAGCGTTGATTTCTGTAGGGTGGTGGGCATAATCGTCGATATAAATTTTACCGTTTGGATAAATGTGTTTGGTATATCTTCTTTTAATTCCTTTAAAATTGGCAATCGCTTTTTTCAGCGTATCAAAATCTGCGCCCAAATTGTGTAAAATAGCCAATGCTACCGTAGCATTTTCCACATTATGGATTCCCGGGATCTCCCAGACAAAATCTTTTATCGTTTCTGTTGGGGTATGGAAGTCAAAATAAATTTTATCATGATCCATACGCAGGTTATCCGAATAATAGTCCGCAGGTTCATTTACCGCATAGGTCTGATGTTCTCTTCCGATTTCAACGCCTTTTCTTACAAATAGCTGCTTATCTTCAGGAACCAGAGAAGCGAACTGTCTGAAACCTTCTTCAATATGGCTTTTATCACCATAAATATCCAGGTGATCAGCATCTGTAGAGGTCACTACCGCCCAGTCAGGCGAAAGGTTTAGGAAGCTTCTGTCATATTCATCAGCTTCTACTACAGAGTAAGTGGAACCATTATAGAGAAAGTTGGATTTAAAATTTTCAGAAATACCACCCAAAAAACATGAGAAAGGAAGATCTGCTTCTTTGCATAAGTGGGCCACCAGGGTAGAGGTAGTTGTCTTTCCATGGGTTCCTGCTATGGCGATACAGTCTGTATTTTCTGTGATCAATCCTAAAACCTTGGCACGCTTCAGCACTTCAAACCGGTTTTGATTGAAATAATCTAAAATTCCAAGCGTTTTGATTGCAGGGGTATAGATCACCAGCGTATCTTCTTTCTGAAGGGATGTGATCCTTTCATCAATATGGTCTTCAAAAACAATATCAATACCTTCATTCATCAGATTCTGAGTAAGCTTAGTATTGGTTTTGTCATAGCCCAATACTTTTTTGCCGGATGCATGAAAGTAGCGTGCTAATGCGCTCATTCCGATGCCTCCGATTCCAACGAAGTAAAAAGTCTGATATGTTTGTAACTTGTTCATTTCTTTCTTGTATTGCTGCATGTATGTAAAATGTACTGATGAATATTTCTGTTATTCATACTTTCTACATTGTACTTTTACAGTTTATTAAATATTTCGTCTACAATCTCTTTTGCCGCGTTTGGCTTGGCAAAGTATTTCAGATTGTCAGACATTTCTTTTCTTACGCCTTCATTTTCGCAGATTTCTGATAATGTATTCCAGAATTTTTCCTGCATTTCAGAGTCTTTCACCATTCTGGCTGCATTTTTTTCAACCAGATTCATGGCATTTTTGGTCTGATGGTCTTCCGCTGCAAAAGGGAAAGGGACCAATAATACCGGCTTCTGTGCTACGGCCAGCTCTGAAATGGCAATAGCTCCGGCTCTCGAAACAATGATATCTGCTGCAGAATAAGCCAGCTCCATATCTTTGATAAATTCAAGGATCTGAATATTTCTGGTATCCATATCTTTTGTTTCTTCCAAAATATCTTTATAATCAAGCTTTCCTGTCTGCCAGATCAGCTGATAATCTTTGTCTGTTATTTCTTTTAAATGAGATTTCCAGGCATTGTTCAATGTTCTGGAACCTAAAGAGCCCCCTACTGATAAAATGGTAAGTTTGTCTTTATTCAATCCCATTTTTTCTTTTGCCTGAGCGGTTTCCTGCATTCCTGAAATAATGTTTTCGCGAATCGGATTGCCTAGGAACTTTATTTTTTCTGCCGGAAAGCCTTCTACCTTTGGATATGCAGTAAATACAGCTTTTGCTTTCTTGCTAAGGATCTTATTGGTTACTCCGGCATGAGCATTCTGTTCCTGGATGAAGATTGGTATACCCAATTTGCTGGCTTCATACAGTGCAGGGCCGCTTGCAAAGCCTCCTGTTCCCACAGCAAAATCCGGAGCGAAGTTTTTGATGATCTTCTTTGACCTGGCTAAGCTTTTCAGAATCTTGAAAGGTAATCCTAAGTTGGATAATAAGTTCCCTCTGTCGATCCCGGCGATATCAATTCCCTCTATTTTGTAGCCCGCCTGAGGAACTTTTTCCATTTCCATTTTTCCATTGGCTCCAATGAACAAAAATTCTGCATCAGGAAATCTTTTCCTGATCTCATCAGCAATGGCGATGGCAGGGAAGATGTGTCCTCCTGTTCCTCCGCCTGATAGTATTATTTTTAGTTTTTTGTTCATTTTAATAGACTGCGTCCGATTTTTTGTTAAAACGTCCTTTCGGGACTTGGTTTATGCGATATCGTTTATTTCTGCTATGCTTTGTTTCTTGCCCATTCCTTCTTCATCGTAAATCTGGATTCTTGAGCTTATATTTAAAATAATTCCCAGCTGTAAATAGGTGACCAACATGGAGGTTCCTCCGTAACTGATTAATGGCAGCGGCTGTCCTGTTACCGGAATCAGATTGATTGCTACAGCAATATTGACCGAAAGCTGGATAAAAATCATCACTCCGAGGCTGAGCACCAGTAAGGATCCGAAGAATGCCGGCATTTTACTGGCGATCATGACAATCCGTATCATCATAATCAGATAGAGACTAATCAGAAATGCGGCACCGATGACTCCGTATTCTTCTACAATGACAGCGAAGATAAAGTCGGAAGCAGACTGTGGAAGCATTTGTTTCAATGCGCTTTTTCCCGGTCCCATTCCCGTAATTCCGCCGTGTACGATGGCTGCCTTGGCCTGCATTACCTGGTAATTTTTGGCTTTCACGCTTTCATCATCTACGTCAGCTGATTTGGCTTTACTTGAGGTAAATGTCTCTACACGGCTCATCCATGTGTGAACACGATTTCCGCCGATCATATTCGTATTCAGGGCTATTAATAAAAATAATACAATGGCCACAAATGAAGCGGAAATGAATCCTGCAATATATTTCCAGTGAAGTTGCCCTATAATCAGAACAATCACGGAAACCATTAAAATCATCAATGCTGTAGAACCGTTATCTTTTGCTACCAATACAAAAACAAGAAGGATCGGCCCGAAAATATACATGATATTTTCTATCGGAAGCCTTTCTCTTGTAATCTTTTTGGTCAGATACCTGCACAAATAAATGATCAGCATCAGGAATGCAAATGATGACGGCTGGAATGAGATCGGGGTTCCCGGAATTTTCAGCCATCTGGAAGCACTGGCCCCGTCAATGGTCTGTCCGGTAAACATGGTCACTACCAGTAAGACAATCATTAGTCCCAGCAATATGCTGCTGAGCTTTCCAATGTATTCGTACTTTACGGTTCCTGCGAGTCTCATGATTCCTAAGCCTAAGACCACAAAGAACATATGTTTGATAACGTGACCTGTAGTGGTTCCGTTATTAACAATATATTCCAGATTTGAACTTGCAGAGTAAACAGGGAAAATAGAGAAAATGGAGATCACAAGAATGACCATCCAAAGTACTTTATCGCCCTTTAGAAACTCAAATCTGCTTTCTGTGTTCTGTTCGTCCATATTTATTGTATTCATGTACTGATGTAAAATGTATTCATGAATGTTTTAGTCATTAATACGTTAATACATTAATACTTTTTACATTTTATTTTAATACCTGCTCTTTAAACTGACGTCCTCTGTCTTCATAGCTTTTGAATAAATCAAAGCTTGCACAACAAGGGGAGAGCAGAACAGTATCACCTTTTTTAGCCAGTGATTTTGAAATTCTCACCGCTTCTTCCATGCTTGAAGTATCATAAATAAATTCTTTCTTGTCTTTAAAGAAATCTATGATCTTCTTGTTGTCGATTCCCAGGCAAACAATTGCCTTTACTTTTCTTTTGACTAAATCTTCGATTTCGGTATAGTCGTTTCCTTTATCCAGTCCTCCAACGATCCATACGGTTGGAGTTTTCATACTTTCTAAGGCATAATATGTTGCGTTGACATTGGTTGCTTTACTGTCATTGATGTATTTTACATTGTCAATTTCAGTGACAAACTCAAGCCTGTGCTCCACTGCCTGGAAGGTCATCAATGAATGTCTGATGCTTTCATTATTGATCTTTAATATCTTACCGGCTATAGAAGCTGCCAGGCTGTTGGCAACATTATGGTTTCCGAGAAGAGATAATTCATCAACTTTCATCGTGAACTCATCTTTCATTTTTACCACAATCTGGTCATCATTCACAAATCCCCCTTCAGATAACTTTTCTTTTGTGGAGAAAGGAATCATTTTAGCCTTTATTTCCAGTTTTTCAAGAAGGTTTTTGCTCATTTCATCATCTTTGTTGTAGATGAAGAAATTGTCATTTTCCTGATTTTCAGCTATTCTGAACTTTGCCAGCGCATATTCCTCATAATTATAGTTGTACTGATCCAGGTGATCCTGAGATAAGTTCAGCAGTAAAGAAATATAAGGTCTGAAATTCTGAATATCATCCAGCTGGAAAGAGCTTACCTCCAGTACATAATATTCATGGCTTTCATCTGCAACCTGCTTTGCAAAGCTGTATCCGATATTTCCTCCCAGACCTACGTTTAATCCGTCATTTTTAAGGATGTAGTAGATCAGTGATGTTGTTGTTGTTTTTCCGTTGCTTCCGGTGATCGCAATAATCTTTGCATCTGTAAATTCAGAAGCAAATTCAATTTCAGAGGAAAGTCTGATGCCTTTCTCATGAATTTTGTGGATGATCTCCGCCTTTTTGGGAATTCCCGGGCTTTTTACGATCCAGTCAGCATTTAAAATTCTTTCTTCATCATGGTTTCCTTCTTCAAATTCAATTTCATTATCGGTAAGAAACTGCTTATAGTTATCCTTAATGGCTCCTTTATCTGAAAGAAATACTTCCAGACCCTTCTTTTTAGCCAAATAAGCAGCTCCGCATCCGCTTTCTCCTCCTCCTAAAACAACTATTTTCATATTATTTTGATTTAATGATTAAAAGATTTAATGATTAAAAAATTATTCAATGTTTAAATCTTTCAATTTTTAAATTGACGTTACCTCATCTTTAAGGTGATCAGACATACAATAGCCAGTATTACACCGATAATGATCATTCGGTTCACGATTTTGCTTTCGTGGAAGCCTTCTTTCTGATAATGATGGTGTAATGGTGACATCTTGAATAGTCTATTGTTCTGAGCGTATTCCAGCCCGTATTTTCTTTTTCTGTATTTGAAAACGATGACCTGAAGCATTACAGACAGGTTTTCGATCAAAAAGATTCCGCATAATACGGGAATCAGCAATTCTTTTCTTAAGATAATGGCCAGAACGGCAATCACTCCTCCCAGCATTAAGCTCCCTGTATCTCCCATGAAGACCTGTGCAGGGTAGGTATTATACCAGAAGAATCCGATTACTGCACCTACCATGGCTACTGCAAAAATGGTAGTTTCCCCCATATTCGGAAGGAACATGATATTGAGATAATCTGCAAAGATGATGTTCCCGGACAGGTAGGCGAAAAGAGCCAGTGTAAGCAGTATTATGGCGCTTGTTCCTGCTGCGAGACCATCAATTCCGTCGGTGATATTCGCTCCGTTTGAAACGGCGGTCACAATGAAGATTACAATAGGAATAAAGACAATCCATGCCCACTCATGGGCATCTTTATCATTCATCCAAAACAAAATTCCGCTGTAGTCGAACTCATTGTTCTTTGCAAATGGAACGGTGGAAACGGTAATTTTTTCCGTAGGCATAAAGTTCTGCTCTACATTATTTCTGTTCACGACCTTGGCATCTGCGTATTTTCTTTTAACAGTGATGTCGGGGTGGAAATACATTGTAATTCCGACAATTAGCCCTAATCCAACCTGACCTACGATCTTAAATTTACCGCTTAGTCCGTCTTTGTTTTTCTTAATCTTCTTTAAGTAATCATCAAGGAAACCGATTGCTCCCATCCAAAACATTGAAACCAGCAAGAGAACAATATATACATTGGTAATTCTTGTAAACAGCAATACCGGGATGATGGTTGCCAGAATGATGATCAGCCCTCCCATAGTAGGAGTTCCTTCTTTCTGCTTTTGACCATCCAGTCCAAGATCACGCACCAATTCTCCCATTTGTTTTGTTCTCAGGTAATTGATCACTCTTTTTCCGTAGATAAGAGCAATGATAAGAGAGAACAGTACAGCCATTCCGGCACGGAAGGAGATGTATTTCAACATTCCTAATCCCGGAACATGGATTCCATGGTTGGTTAGATATTCGTATAGATAGTATAGCATGTTTCTTTTTTTAATTTAAAAATTTAATTTATTTAAAGATTTAAAGATTGGGTCTCTCAATATTTTCACTTAAATACTTAATAAAGTTGGAGATATTAGAAGAAATTTCTCTTGAAAGATTAATTACTTCTTCTGCGATATTTTCGTAACCAAGCTCTAATCTTTTACTTACAATCATCATACTTCTTACTTCAGCACAACTCCCTTTAGCAATTTTTAAATATTTAATAAATTGTCTGTTATTATTATACTCTGAGCCTTCTGCAATATTGTTACTAATTGAAAAACTGGCTCTTTTTATCTGGTTATTAAATTCAAATTCTTTTTCAAAACTTTGACTTTGAAGGAATTGATAGACCTTTTCAATCAGATCCAAGCTTTTGATATATACAGGAAAGTTTTCAAAATTCTTTGTCATTATCAAATTTTTAAATTTTTAAATGAATTCAATCTTTCAATCTATTTTGACATTAATTTCCAAAGCTCATTAATTACTTCTTTGTCATCAAAATGATGTTTTACACCATTGATCTCCTGATAGGTTTCGTGGCCTTTTCCGGCTACGAGAACAATATCTTTGGGTTCTGCAAATTTTATCGCCATTTTGATGGCTTCTTTTCTGTCCGGAATTGAAGTGTATTTGCTGAAGTTCTGAGGTTCAACGCCTGCTTCAATTTCTTTTATAATCTGTCCCGGATCTTCTGTCCTCGGGTTATCTGAAGTGATGATTGCCAATGTTGATTTTTTGGTGGCAATATTTCCCATTTCAGGTCTTTTAGAGTGATCTCTGTCACCTCCGCAACCGAAAACCGTGATCAGTCTTTCATTCTTTGTTCTGATATCGTTAATGCTGTCCAGGATGTTTTCCAGTGCATCCGGAGTGTGTGCATAATCTACGATGAAGAAAATTCCGCCATCTGACCTGAAGGTTTCAAACCTTCCGGAAACTCTTTTCAGCTTGCTGATGGCCTGAAGGATTTCATCCTGCTCAAAGCCAAGTTCTGTAGCAATTCCAAATACAAGCAATAAGTTGTACACATTGAATTTTCCTGTCAGTGTAGTCCAGAATTCTTTTCCGTTGAAGTTCAGCAGCATTCCGTTGAAATCAACTTCTAAAAGCTTTCCATGGAAGTCTGCCATTGTTTTCAGAGCGTAAGACTTCTTTTGAGCCCGGGTGTTCTGAAGCATGACATTGCCGTTCCTGTCGTCAATATTAGTGATGGCAACAGCAGTGTCTTCAAGTTCATCAAAGAATCTTTTTTTGGTTTTTAAATATTCTTCGAATGTTTTATGATAATCCAGATGATCGTGGGTAAGATTGGTGAAACCTGCTACTTTGAAGTGCAGACCTTCAATTCTGTTCTGAGCGATTCCGTGGGAGCTCACTTCCATGAAAGCAAATTCACATCCTTTTTCCACAGCTTCGGCTAAAATTCTGTTGATGGTAATCACATCCGGAGTTGTATGAGTGGCTGGGATAATTTCTTCTCCAATTCTGATCTCAACAGTTGACAGTAAAGCAGATTCGTACCCCAGGTTTTTGAAAACATCAAAAAGCAGTGTAGAAACAGAGGTTTTGCCGTTAGTTCCCGTCACTCCTATCAGTTTCAGCTTCTGAGAAGGATTTCCATAGAAGTTGGAAGCAAGATGGCCCAGAGCCTTGGCAGAATCTTTAACCTTTACATAGGTTACGTTTTCTGACAACGTTTCAGGAAGCTCTTCACAAACGATTGCTGCTGCTCCTTTTTCAATAGCTGATACAATGAATGAATGTCCATCCGCAACTGTACCTCTTATGGCTATATAAAGAGAGCCTTCCGTAACTTTTCTGCTGTCGATCACCAATTCGGTAACTTCACGGCTGCTGTCACCGTGAACTTCTACTACTGGGATTCTGTTTACTAATTCTGTTATTATCATCTTTATCAACAGGACTTTGTCCTATTCTGGTTTAAATTGCCCCTTCGGGACTTTGTTTCTTAATTTTGCAGAGATAAATATATTCTCTGGTTCTTACTGATCGTTGTGCCTTCCAGCGGGAATTGCTCTTTGATCCTTCCCACTCCTTTGTAATCGACACGATAGCCTAGGTTTTCCAGCTGCGGGATTACATTTTTCCCGATTAATCCTACTACGTTAGGCATTTGTTTATCATTTACCGCTACCTTTACGTTAGGTTCAACCATTTTACTGAGGTTGACCTTTTTGTCTACAAGCATTTCCTTTTCAATATTCTGAGGGGTTTTCAGGAATGTTTTTCCTGCAATCTCTTTGAACACCGGTGCCGCTACAGGTCCTCCATAAAATCCGATTGCCGTATTCGGCTCGCTCACCATGACATAACATGTATATTTGGGAGCATCTGCGGGATAGAAGCCTGCGAATGACGCTCTGTACTTCATAGGGCCGGGAAGCCAGTATTCAAACCTCGCGGTTCCGGTTTTTCCTGCCATTTTCAGGTTAGGAGTGAAGATGCTTCGTCCTGTACCTTTTTCCACGGCTTTGGTCAAGGCGCTGGTCATCATTTTAATCGCTTTTTCTGAAGCCATTTTATTAACCATTACTTCAGGTTTTGCCTTATACATTACCTGTCCGTCTTTCATGATCTTATCAATGAAAAGAGGTTTGAGCATTTTACCGCCATTG
Source organism: Chryseobacterium sp. UF-290 (assembly GCF_058245615.1). Lineage (NCBI taxonomy): Bacteria > Pseudomonadati > Bacteroidota > Flavobacteriia > Flavobacteriales > Weeksellaceae > Chryseobacterium > Chryseobacterium sp. UF-290. Next base: position 33,120 of record NZ_JBSICB010000017.1, on the reverse strand, counting down.
GCAACCCCGTTATAGAATGTTGTCAGTTGCAGCAGGTTAATATTTGAAGAGTATCCATAGGAGATGGAAGCAAGTGTTGCGGCATTCCATCTTTTATTTTGTGGGGTTAAGATCTTTGGTTTTGTGATTCCCGGAAGCTCGATATCCATTTTGTCGAACAGTTTCCAACGCTTTAAATGATCAAGGAAGATCTGGGGTTTTTCCGCATAATATTTTGTGATCAGCTTAGCTGTTCCCACGTTACTGGATTTAGCCAAAACATCACTGATATCATAGGTTCCGCCACCATGGCCGTCTGAAATTCTCTGTTTTGCGTAGGTCCAGACACCATTTCCTACATTTACCGTAGTGTTTTCGTCAATAAATCCATCATCCATTGCTGCTAAGAGTGAAATGGTCTTAAAAGTAGAGCCTGGTTCGATATTGTCTTTTAACGCATAGTTATAAGAATCTTCGTATTCTCCTGATTCTGTTCTTCTTAAGTTGACCAGAGCACGTACCTTTCCGGTTTCAACCTCCATGACAATTACGGTTCCGTGTTTTGCTTCATAATTGATCAGCTGCTTTTCCAGTGCGGAGTGTGCAATGTCTTGAATTCTAAGATCTAAGGTGGTGTAAACATCTTCTCCATCCACGGGTTCCTGAACCTTCCAGAAGTCAATTGGTTTCCATTGGGAAGAATTGATCCTTTGTTCAAGTCTTTTACCGTCAGTTCCTGTTAAATATTTTGAGAAGGCCCCTTCAAGTCCGGATTTAAGCTCTCCGTTATCCATACCGATGGTACCGGCTCCGATCTCTGAAGTCGCTAATTCTCTTTTATAATTTCTGTCAACGATGAAACCTCCTTTATTTTTCCCTCTTGTGAAGATCGGGAATTTTCTGATCCTGTCATACTGGTCAAAGTCTAGACCTTTTACCAAAGTATAATATTGGTTTTTCTTTTTCCTCTGCTCGTCGAATTTCTGTCTGAATTCACTTCTTGGCTTTCCGAACATTTTGCTTAAAGAATCCGTCAGCGCTCCGATATTATTGGTATACACCGTATCTTTCATTGTTTTAAAATCCAGATAGATGTCATACCGCATCACCGTTGTTGCGAGAATAGAGCCGTCAGAAGCAAACAGGTTACCCCGGGCGGCCTTTAACGTGGCTTCCCGGTAATTTTTATTAATGTAATCATCTTTTATTTCCTGAACATTGGTATTCTGAAGGATTACGATCCTTGCCAAGAACATTACAAACACGCACAAAGCTACCACTGCAAAGAGGTAGCCCCATCGTAACGTTTTTTTACGTTTATTGTCGTATTCATTTTGCTTTTGCATCTGTACTGTCCAGTTTTATTAGCAATTTATGAGGATGGTTTTCCAGGGTCATCAATGAGTCCCGGGCGACCTCTTTCCCCAACTCTGATTCCATCTTTACTTTGATCAGCTTACTTTGGGCGTAAGCATTTCTCGATTTATATTCTTCTGTTTCTTCTTTTAAAGCGTTTACAATTTTAATTTTTTTGTTGACGAGATGATTGCTGTAAATCATGGCCATCATCAACACGAACAACAGAAGAAAATACTTGTAATGTATTTTGATCTCATCACGGTTCAGAAAGTTCCCTTTTATAATGTCTATAAAAGTGAGTCTTTTCTGGGGGCGATTTGTCGTTCTTTTTGCCAATTTATAATGTCAATTTGCTTTGCAGTGAATATTACTTTTATACTTTTATTCCTGTTCTCATTTTGGCGCTTCTCGCTCTTGAGTTTTCTTCAATCTCCTTATCATCAGGAATGATCGCTTTGCTCTTCAGCAATTCAAATGCCTTTTTATAGTTTCCGTAGATATCTCTTTCCGGTTCTCCTTCGAACATTCCGTTTTTCAGGAATCTTTTTACCAGTCTGTCTTCTAAAGAATGGTAAGAAATAACTACTAATCTTCCTTCCGGTTTTAAAACATTGTAAGCCTGAACCAGCATTTCTTTTAATACTTCAAGTTCCTGGTTTACTTCAATTCTTATTGCCTGAAAAAGCTGCGCATAGAATTTATTGACCTTATGAGGAGGGATATAGCTGAAAAGCTTTTTCAGATCCTCGGTAGTCTCTATACTTTTTGTTTTTCTGTGATGTACAATCTCTCTAGCCAGCTTTCTTGCTTCTCTCAATTCTCCGTAATGGTAGAAAAGATCAGCAAGTTCTTCTTCTCCGTATTCATTGATCACTCTTTTGGCATCCAGATTCTGCATGACATTCATCCTCATATCCAAAGGAGCGTTGCTTCTTGTAGAAAAACCTCTGTCTGCTTCATCAAACTGATGAGAAGAAACTCCTAAATCGGCCAAAACACCATCAATCTGAGAAATCCCATACATCAGTAATGAATTTTCCAGAAATCTGAAATTCTGATTGACCAATGTAAACTGGGGGTCATCAATTGTATTTTTAAGCGCATCCAGATCCTGGTCAAAGCTGAACAGTTTTCCTTTGTCAGAAAGTCTGCTCAAAATCTCCCTCGAGTGGCCACCTCCTCCAAAGGTACAGTCCACGTATATTCCGTCAGGATTTGTCACCAAATCATCAACACTCTGCTTCAACAAAACGGGGTTATGATACATGCTTAATTGTGTTTTTTATTTAATATAATCTATTAATAACCGATGCAGTTATTCTTCATCGAAAGAGCCCATTACATCTTCGGCAAGGCTGGCAAAATCAGTTTCGTTGGTAGAAATCACCTTTTCATAGGCGTCTTTATCCCAGATTTCGAAGAGTTCTCCTGCGCTAGTGATCACAATATCTTTCTGAAGACTTGCGAAATTCGTAAGGTCTTTGGAAATTTGTAATCTTCCCGCGTTATCCAACTCTACTGTTTTTACTCCTGCCGTAAACATTCGTATGAAATCAGCATTCTTTTTTATGAACCTGTTCAGTTTATTAATTTTGCCCATCAGCTTATCCCATGCATTCATAGGGTAGACTTCCAGACAAGGCTGGAACACAGATCTTTTGACTACAAACGCCTTATCGTCGAAGTTTTCCATCTGTTTGATCAAAGATGAAGGAACTTTTAAGCGGCCTTTGTCGTCAATTTTACACTCATATGTCCCAATGAAACTTTTCATTTGGGACAAATTTATATAATAATTTCCAAAATTTCCCACTTTTTCCCACTTTTTGACTCAATGTTAATAAGTTTTATTAAAGATTGAGTTTCAGGAATGTAATTTATTGATATGGAGACACTTGTTAAAACTGTTATTTAAGCCATAATAAAGCTGTTTTTAAAAAAAAAGTTAAAAAGGGGAATATTGTATTATTTTTATCTTAAATTAGGATAATCAAAATATTTTTGAGGTTTAATTTGTATTTTTGCAGGGCTTTATTAAGGCGTTTTATGATATTTAGTACAAAAAAAGAAAAGAAATATTCCTATATAGAGGCGGGGGAAGGACATCCATTGGTGCTGTTGCACGGGTTAATGGGTGGTTTAAGCAATTTCGATAAAATGGTAGATTTTTTTTCGGACAGAGGCTTCAAAGTATATGTTCCTCAGCTGCCCATTTATGATCTGCCGGTACTCAATACGAATCTTACCACTCTTGCAAAATATATTATCAAGTTTATAGAGAGTCATATTTCAGAGCCTGTCACGATCGTAGGGAACTCTATGGGGGGGCATGTGGGGCTGATTCTGACGTTGGCGAGACCGGACCTGGTAAAAAATCTTGTTCTGACAGGTAGTTCCGGATTGTATGAAAGAACTTTCGGTGACAGCTTCCCAAGAAAGAATGACAGGTCTTATATCAGAAAGAAAACTGAAGAGGTCTTTTATGATCCTAAAGTGGCGACTGAAGATCTTGTAGATGAAGTTTTTGCCGTGGTGAACGACAGAATGAAAGGAATAAAAACAGTAATGCTGGCAAGAAGTGCCATTAAACATAATATGTTGAATGACCTTCCCAAGATTCTGACACCTACGTGTCTGATCTGGGGAAAGCAGGATAATGTGACTCCTCCGGAAGTAGCGGAAGATATGCACAAGTTTATCCCCAATTCAGATCTGTTCTGGATAGAACACTGCGGACATGCTGCCATGATGGAAAAGCCGGATGAGTTCAACGAAATTCTGTACAACTGGATAAAAGATAAAGTTTAAATACATAACAAATAACCATTAAGAGCTTTTCTTAATGGTTTATTTTTCTAAAATATATTCAAAATGATTATTAAGACAGCAACGTTTGTAAAAAGTAGTGGAAAATGGCAGGAATGTCCTGAGCCCAATATTCCTGAATATGCTTTTATCGGAAGGTCTAATGTAGGAAAGTCTTCGTTGATCAATGCCATGATGAATCATAAGGATTTGGCCAAAACGTCACAGACTCCGGGAAAGACTCAGCTGATCAATCATTTTCTGGTGAATGAAAACTGGTACCTTACGGATTTACCGGGATACGGTTATGCCAAAGTATCGAAAGTTCAGCGAAAAGATTTTGAAAAGCTGATCACGAATTATATTCTGAACAGAAGAAATCTGGTGAATCTTTTTGTGCTGGTGGATGTGAGGCATAGTCCTCAGAAGATTGACCTGGAATTCATCCAGTGGTGCGGGGAAAGCGGTGTTCCGTTTTCAATTGTTTTTACCAAAGCAGATAAGTTAAAGCCGAATGCTGTCATTAAAAATGTTGAAGATTATAAAGCGGAACTTCATAAAACATGGGAAGATCTTCCTGAGCTGTATGTTACTTCTGCAGAAAAGAAAATGGGAGGTGATGAAATTTTGAATTTTATAGAAAAGACGAATGATTTTTTAACGCTTAATAATGTAAGCTTTGAGGAATAATATGATCTGGAAGATTAAAACTTTTGATGAATTTACCGTTCCGGAACTGTATGCGGTATTGAAAGCCCGTATTGACGTTTTTATTATCGAACAGAACTGCCCTTACCCTGATCTTGATAATTATGATCAGAAAGCGGTACATATCTGGGCTGAAGAAAACGGAGAGGTTCTGGCTTATTGCCGTGTTTTTGATAAAGGGATAAAGTATGATGAAACTTCTATCGGAAGGGTTCTGACCACAGAGCAGGCAAGGGGAAAGAGCTTGGGAAAATTGCTGATACAATATGCTGTGGAGACGATCGAAAACCGTTTTCATACTTCTGAAATCAGAATCTCTGCGCAGGATTATCTGTTGAAATTTTATAGAGGCTTCGGTTTTGAGGATACCGGTAAGAAATATCTGGAAGATGATATTCCGCATACGGAAATGATAAGAAAATAAAAGCGAGGAAAGTTATTCTTCGCTTTTTTGATAATTAAGACACTGTTTAAAATTCTTAGGTTATTTTTCTTATGCTGCTTATTCGGCAGATATGTTTCACGCAGATTTTTCAGATGGCGCAGATAAGTAAAATCTGAAAAATCTCCCGGATCTGCGAGAGAAAAACATAAGAAATATGTTTCAAAATACTAAAATATAATTGAAATAATCTGATAATCAATTATATGAAGATAGCTGAATAAATTTAAGCAGGCTCTAAATATATTGGAGTGTTTTTATTTTTCTGAAATAGCTTTTAAAATAACCGGCTCCAGATTGGAGGGAAGATCGGCGGATTTGATCTGATAATTTTTGATTTTCATTTCTTTGAACCAGTTTTCCCAGTATTCTTTAATAACAGCTTCTTCAAAAGGGTTTCCTTTTTCAGGATTGATTCCCAAAACGATGACCTGAAGATTGCTCAGATTTTCATTAGCTTTTACAAAGCCGTAGCCATTTTTTTCAATGATATTTTTAAAATCAGAGCTTGTCAGATTATTGGCCTTTATGAGCTTGGTTGTTAGATAGGAAGTCCTGGATGAGCTTTCCTTTTTTTCTTCAAACCTGGTGTTTTCATGATACATATATCCGTCTGTCAAAATGAACAGAATATTTCTTTTATCTTTTTTTAAACAGTAATCGTCGACTTTGTTTTTAAAGAATTCCCAGATATCTGAGCCGACATATTTTCCGTCTTTTATCGCTGACTGATAAATACGTAAGGGCAATTCGGAATATTTTTTCTCTACAGCATCAAAATAGCTTCTCGGAGTATCTTTATTGAAAGAGACCTTCAGCTCTTTTGTGAATTCGTTCATTTTCGGATCGGAAGGCTCGGGATTGAAGAAAACCTGCATCTGATCGTCATAAGTAATGATTTTTTTTGATTTGATATGATTTAAAAATCCTTTTTCAATGGCTTTGATGTATTCCGTATCCCGTTGGAAATATTCCATTGTAGGATTCGGATGGGTTGCGGGATCAATCCTGTCTGACAGATCAATTAAAATGCTGACATTGATATTATTTGAGTTGACTTCTGCTGGACAGTTTGTGCAGGGTGTTTCCGGAGCTTTTTCACCACAGGAAGCCAAAGAAATAATCATTAATAAATAGAATATCTTTTTCATAATTTACAATTATAAAGATGATAAATACACTAAATTCTGATTGTCGGAATTTGCCCCTACAGTTTCCAGATTGGTGTTGTATGTTGCAATACAGTCATCGATCATCGTTTGTTTTTCCGTTCGTGATACTGCAATTTTTTCTCCGATAAAAGTTATCCAGCCCTGAACATATTCTGAAGCATACAGTTTGTAATCTTTGGTGGGGATGATCACTCCATCAATAATATTCTGTAATTCTTCAATCCTTCCCCGTGTTTTGATAATGGATTCTTTTATACTTCCGATGCCGGCAAGAATTTCTTCTATTTCCTTCTTCAAAGCATTGATCTTTTCATGAAAGAATTCAACTTTTTTCTGTCTGATTTCCTGCTCGTTTCTGATCTTGTCTTTTTCCCGATGCTCTTTCATCACAAAATCGAAAACCAGTCCCCAAATAATATACACAATAAATCCGGCGAAAATGATTCCCCAAAACTGTATTTTGGTAAAGGCTATTTTAAGATCGAAAGGCGGAGAATCAAAAGTTTTGTTTAATTCATATAATTTGGATTCAATTTCATAGGCTAAAATGGAGTCGAAAATAAAAGTTACAATGAATAATAGCCCCAATTTAATGTAATTGGCTCTCGTTTTATTTTCACCAAACATGTGAATCAAAAAGCCCAGTCCGAGAAATACAAACGGAATCAATGTAACAAATGCTCCTTCAATAACTCCTTCGTTCCATGCTTTGCTGAATGCCTGTGCATCCAAAACACTTTGGATTACGGTACTTTTTGCATCAAAGCTCTTAAAGAATGCTGAATAAGAAGTTGATATATAAAATGTTGCTAAATATAAAGTGATGGGAATAAGAAGAATAGCGCCTATCCAGAATTTTGCAGATGCCCCTCTTGATGCTTTCACATTATATTTTTCGGGATTTCTTGGAAGATCGAGGATTTCAGCTTTTAAAGTTTCAATAGTATGCTGGTGATTTTCAATTTCTGTATTCTTGTTTTTTAATTGTTCTTCTTTGGTCTCCTGTGAAACAGTTAAAGCTTTGATCTCGGTTTCCCGGTTTTTCTGTTCGTTGACGTAAGATTCTTTTAATTTTTGCTGTTTCTCAACCATTTCCTTTTCTTCATTCTGAAATTTTGAATAAACGGCATCGAGGCAGATGGATAGGGTAGAATGGTTTCCGTTGGTTCGTGAGCTGTCTCTGTATCCGGATTCGTGATAGGTTCTTTTTCGGGTTTCTTCGAGAGATTCGTCGTTCGGACCGGCTTCGTTTTTGGGGAGCTGTTCCTGTTGGGATTCTATCGGAACGGATTTTAGCTTAAATAAATTTTTTATACTGGAGGTATCCATGATGAGTTAGTTTTTTAATTCATATAAAATTTCACTTTTGTTCTTTCCGGTTTTTACGGATTCTATGAGATAATCTACAATCGCTGTTACATTTTCTTCTAAAAAACCAAACATCAGAACGTATTTTTGCATCGCAGCATATTCGTTCGGAGAAACAATTCCGTCTGCCCAGATCATTACTGTGAGATCATAGAGATAATCTACTTTTTCCTCAATAGTTTGCGGAACCAATGATTTTAAATTGATCGGGTGTAAGAGGATTTCGTCTAAATTTTTTGATGAAATTCCTCTTTCTTCCGCGCATTTGTAGAGCATCTTTAATTCTAATGCGCTGAAATCGTCATCACAGATGGCCATTTGATACAACCTTAAAAAATGAGCTTTTAGGTTTTCCGTTATTTGATTGTTTTCCATGATGGTTATTCTTCTTTTGGTTTTTTAGGGTTAATGATTCTGTCTCTTGAAACAGTTCTTTGATGTATTGATTTTGAACGTTCTGAGGATTCTTCGGTAAATTCTTCTTCCTTTTTCTGCTCCTTTTTTCCTGTGAAACTGATCAGCAGAAATAAAATCCCGGTTAGGATATCAATCGGAATCCATAAGCTTTTCCGATATAAATAAACAGGAAAAACGGGATTGAAAAGAATGAGAATGACCAGAAAAATTATACTGAAATAATGTTGTTTAAAGCTTAAAGAATTGTATAAAACCAATAAAGCTCCAATGGAAACAAGAATTCTGAGGAAAGTATAATATTCTATGGGAAGTCTGAAAATACCAACGAAACAGCATAGCGCACAGAAGGTAAGAAATGGTTTCATTTTTTTGATTATTTTACATCTTTATAATATACATATCCCTTTTTTCCACTTGATTTAATCATTACCCTGTACCATGAGCCTTCTTTTGAAAGCCGGGTCAGTTTGGTGTTTTTAGAGACCGTTGCTATTACTTTAGATTTCAGTGACGGTTTTTCGTAAATATTTGTTGCTTCAATTCCCGCGATGTAGCTGTTGTTGGGGGTAATGTTGACATTAACATCATCAATAAAAACTTTTGGAGGTTTGCTGGATTTGATTTTTGAAGAATTATAAGAATCTGAAGACTTGTATTTTTTAGATTTGCTTTTTTGGGTAGAGCCTCCCGAATATGAGCTTCTTCCGGAGGAGCCGCCGCCACAAACGCCACAAGTTCCGCCGCCGCTGCAATGCCCGCATCTTGAGCAATTGGAACAGGCTGTACAATAGGCGGAACCCGTACATCTTCCGTCGTGGCCTACGCTATCGTTGGCTTTAAAACAAGAATTTAAAAGAAATAAACTGAGGATAAGTATGATGAAGGGTATTAGTTTTTTCATGACGAGTATTAAATTTTTTTTGAAAAATCGTTTTTTTACTGGCTAAAATCCAGTGATTATTTTAATAATCACTGGAAAAATAGAATTTAAGCGTATTGAATTAATTCCCAAATAACCGCTTTTCCATCATACGGAGGCATTCTATTGTCCTTTGAGATTGGAGCTGTTGTGGATGGATTTCCAATAACTTTCCAAACTCCAGATTCAGGACAATTTTCACCAGTTTTTGCTTTTGTTCCTAATGGTTTTTTAGCCATAATAAATAATTTTTGTTGGTTAACATTCCAAAAGTACCATACTTTAAAATCCAATCCTTACGGGAACCCGTAAAACGAAACAACCTTTCAAATTTTTGAAAGGTTTGTATAGTAATATTTATAATAAATTGGGAGTGAGGGATTAAATAATTCCCAAATCTTTACAAAAAGCAATAAGCTGTTCGTTGCTTGTGATCTGAAGATCTTCTTTCAGGCTGTTCAGCCTCTTTTCTACACTGCTTAAGCTATTGGGCTTAATATCATTGTTTTGAAGATAGATGGGAATATTTTTTTGAAGGACTCCTTGTGATAGGAGAGAAACCAATGTAATGTCATAATCGGAAAATTCATAACTATTCAGCTTCTTTACTTCCTGTTTAAGGTCAAGTGACAGATAATTTTCATTGACGTAGACAGAAGCTATTGCTTTTTTTAAATCTTTGGAATCATGTCTGGCTTTACGAACAAAGCCATTGATTCCATATTCTGTAAAAAGAGAATCAATCACACCTGATTTGTGTTGTGCTGAAAAGACAATTGTCTTCAGTGAAGGATGCAGCTCTTTAGCAGCCCTGATCAGGTCCTGGCCATTCTTAATATTTTGTTCACGATGATCTTCTTCAAAAGAAAGATCAGTAATTAATAAATCATAATGATCATTCTCCCGAATAGATTTTTGAATTTTAGCTAATGCATCATCACAATAATAAACATAATCAGCTTGGGGAATATTGAGGTCTTCTAATGTTTTTTGTACAGAAATACTGCTGCTTTCGTGATCCTCGGCTATTAAAATTTTTTTGAACATTTTTTTCTTTTTTAAGATGCTGGGAATGAAATATAAACTTTCAAGCCCTTTTCGGTTTGGGTATCAAAAGTAATTTCTCCGTGAATTGTTTCAATACGGGAAACCGTATTACTCAGACCATTGTTATAGTAAATGTCCCCTTGAATGCCGATTCCATTGTCCTTATATTGAATTTGTATCAGGTTGTTATTTCTTTCAAATTTAAAAGTAACATTTGTAGCATAGCTATGTTTTTTCATATTCACCAGAAGTTCGCGGATCACCTGATACACTTCGTCCTGAACAGAATCATTTACTCCGTTCCAGATATTCTGGCTATTCCCCGCAAGATAAGTTTTTACACTATCGTTATTGAAAGAGCCGATAAGACCGGATATCTTTTTATCAAATTCTATGATCTCTTTAAGATCGGGCTTTTCGTATGAAATATCTCTGGATTTTTCATACACAAATTCCAATTCATCGAGGGCTTTTTCCTTATCAAAATTTTCCTGATTTTCAATTTTGGTCATCACCTGATAGATGCCGTTGGCTACTACATCGTGGACTTTTTTGGAGAGTTTGAGCTTATTTTCCTTTATTCTTAGTTCATTTTCTTGTTTAAGCCTTGTTTGTCTTTTTCTATATTCAATAGTACCGATAACAATAATTAAGATTAAAAGGCCAAGAAAGAAATATTGTCTTTGGATTTCATTTTTAGAGGATAAAACTTCTGCTCTGCTTTGTTCAGCATCATAAATGACAGATGTAAACTGGCTTTTAGAATTATTGATTGTGTTTTGTATACTATCATTTAAGTTTTGATATTCTTCAAAAAGAGGTTTTAGGTTAGTGTTTTCAACTCGAATAATTTTCTTTAATGCAATTAGTTGGTCTTCCGGGCTACCCGTTTTTTTTGAGTTTTCATACATTGCTTTTGCATAATACAAAGACTTCTCTTGATCTTTTTTGCTGAAATAATCCGATAGGTGTGATAAGCTGGCATTTACACCTTGTAAATCTCCTCTTTTAAGTTTATTGGATAAGATTATGGTTAATTCACTCTCTGCATCATAATTATTATTTAATAAAAACTTTGAATAAGCATAATTATCTAAAATTTTATTTCCTAAATCAAGACTATCTTTTATTAATTTACTTTTAGAGGCTTTCTCGAAAATTTTTACCGCTTCATTATAATTCTTTAACTTTAAATTAAGGATCCCAATATTATTTTCTAACACCAGAATAGAATGTTCATCATTACTATACGGAGTGGCTTTATTATAAAAATATATTGCTTCTTTATAATTTTTCAATTCGTCATGATTCCTTCCAAATTGGTTATAAATTGAAGCAAAATTTTGATCTCCTTTATTCAAGAGTTTAGCGGCTTTAGCAGCACTTTCATTACTCCCAAGATAATCTCCTTTTTCATTTTGTATAATTGATAAAAATATCATTGCTTTAGCAGCATTGTCATTATCTTTATTATCAAGATACTCTTGGTGTGCTTTATAGAACTTTACAAAAGCGCTGTCGTACTTTTTCTCATAATATAATTCATAGCCTTGGTCATAAAGATGCTCACCTAAAACAGAAGTCCTATCTTTATTACAAGATGAAATGATTAAAAAAAATAAAAAAAAGAGGGAATGAATTTTTTTCATTCCCCTAAATTAAAAAATATTATTATTTCTTCGGAGGTATTGGATGAGTTTCACCCCCAGTGTCTCCGTCTGAACCTCCCGGATCTGCTGGACCGTTTTGCACCTGTACCATTCCTGGTGTCTGGTTGTTATTACATGTTGTTACTGTATTGGCATTATTATTTGAAAATGCTAAACCTAATAGCATTAGAATAAACTGGATCATTTCCTTAAAATTTTTGAAGTTGAAATTGTTTTCCTTCCTCCTGAGATCTGAATCTCAGGCTGTACACATTAAAATTTCGAAGCGCTTCTTAATTTTTTGGGAAGTGAACCTTCAAAAACGGAGGAGAAACATCTGCTTCCCAACCCGGAGTTTTCCTCCGTTTTATCTGGTGATTTTGAAATCAGTTTTGTAAATTTGTTTTTTGTAAAGTGTTGTATCTCACTGATCTCTGATGCAAATATGCAAAGGAAAAGAAGGCAAGGGTTAGAAAGTTTAGGGAAAGTTTTAGGAAAGTTTTGTCGGTGAGAGATACGGAAAACCGTAATGTTTTTGATTTAAAACTTCATAATTTTCAAAATAATAACCTGAATATGTCAAAATTTTTATCTGAAAGAAAAAAGCTATTAGAAGATGTATTTGAAAAAGCTTCAAAGGAGGCCACAGAAACATCATTTAGTGGAATTATTCTACATCTTGAACGGATTCTAAAAGATGAATATGAACCGCTTAGTTATAAGTCGTTTGAAAATTATTATAAGGCTATCGTTGAAAATGATGAGGACTATAATATAAAAAGATCAATTTTGGATAATTTAAGCAGGTATTTGGGATATGATAATTTTAAAAGTTATTGTTCGGAATGGAAAACAATTGAACATACAATACAACAGGCTATTTCAAAAATTGTCATAACTATTATTAATAAACCCTTACTTGTAATGCCTGATTTTATAAAACAAAATGGATTAGGTATTGCTGGAATACTTCTTATAGGGAGCGCTTTGATAGGCGGCTATAATTTGCCAGAAGGAAAGGATAGAAGAGAAAGTGTTGCGTTAGGTTTTTTAGGTGCTCCTGCGGAAGATAAGAATTGCATGTTTTGGGATAAAAGTGAATATAAGTTGGCGGATTGTGAAGAAAAAAATCCCTTGCTTAATCTTATTCCTAAAGATATGATTCAATTGAAATATTTTAAAAAAATCACAAGAAAAGATACTTTGACCGTAGAAAATGCATTGGGAAGAACCTGGTATTCAAAGTTCAATGGTAATGTAGAGTTTTTTACCATGGATGGAATAGATCCTGATACTGGTAGAGAATTAAGGAGAGTGTCACCCCTTATTATTTATAAGTATGCAGGGAAGCAAAAGGATTCAATAGAGCTAGAGGAATAGTTTTATAGTTTGAGTTTGATCCTAATTTATTTTTCAAAAAAAAAAGCGAAGATCAGTAAGATCTCCGCTCTATATTATGATGCGTTCAGCATGTTCAATTCTCCAAAATGCGTTTTAAACTTCTGGATCTTGGGTCCTACTACGGCACTGCAGTAAGGTTGTGTTGGGTTCTCGTTATAATATCCCTGGTGGTATTGTTCTGCGGGCCAGAATTTATCGAATTTAGTTAATTCTGTCACATAAGTTCCGGCCCATCTTCCTGATTCCTGAGACACTTTGATGGCTTCTTCAGCTTTTGCTTTTTCAGCATCATCTTTATAATAAATAACAGAACGGTATTGGGTTCCGATGTCATTACCCTGTCTGTTTAATTGAGTAGGATCATGAAGGAAGAAAAATACATCCATCAGTTGTTCGTAGGAAATAACTGCCGGATCATAAGTGATCTGTACTACTTCTGCATGTCCCGTTTCGCCGGTGCATACTTCCTGATAGGTAGGATTGTCTTTATGCCCTCCTGAATATCCTGAGATTGCAGACTTAACGCCTTTCAGCATATTGAAGCAGCTTTCCACACACCAGAAGCATCCGCCTCCGAAAGTAATCTGTTCTAAATTATTGTTATCCATTTTTGGTAATACTATTGTTCTATTATCTTTTTTCCATGATCTGATGATCCGGAAAAGGCTAATCAAAAATAGGAAAAACTTTTTCATCTGAACATGATTTTAGCCTCTTAAACTCAAATTGCAATGATAGATGCAAGTGATTTTAAAGACAAATTCCACAAATATTTTCATGAATAAACATAAAACGTAGCCTTTAGGAGGGAAAGGTATGTCATACCAGCGTCAAAGCATTTAATAAACTTAAAGATCCGCTTTATCTGCAAAATCTGCGAGCGTTTTATAATGTAAAGATTTAAAAATTTAAGGTGTATTGTATAGATTTAGCTAACAGATTGATTAGAGAAGCTTATTGCGGGAGGTTTTCAAACTCGTCTGTAATCTGTGAAAACTTCAAAAAACAAAAAAAGCACCCTAAAAGGATGCTTCTGTATTTAAAATAGCTTCAGTTATTTTTCCCAAACCAAAGCGCTTGCTCCCAGGATGGCAGCATCTGCTTCGTCCAGCTCGCTGAATACCAGTTTTACTTTATTTCTGAAGATCGGAAGAAGGTTTCTTTCCATATGAAGTTTGGCCGGTTTCAGGATAAAGTCTCCTGCTTTGATCACTCCTCCAAATAAAAGAATAGCTTCCGGTGAAGAGAACATCACAAAATTAGCTAAGGCTTCACCCAGCTTTTGTCCGGTATATCTGAAAACTTCGATCGCAATAGGGTCTTCTTTTATAGCGCATTCATACACGGTCTTGGAATTGATTTCATCCTCCGGATATTGGTTGAGCATAGATTCGGGAAATTCTGCTCTCATTTTTTTGGCTGTGATCGTGATCCCCGTTGCTGAGGCATAAGCTTCAAGACTTCCTTCAGATCCTGTGCTCCAGTGTTTTCTTCCTCCTGGTTTTACGATCGTATGTCCCAGTTCTCCGGCAAAGCCGTCATGTCCATAGATTAAGTTTCCGTTGGCAATAATTCCACTGCCTACTCCGGTTCCCAAAGTGATCATGATAAAATCTTTCATTCCCCGTGCGGCTCCGAAAAGCATTTCTCCCAAGGCTGCAGCATTGGCATCGTTGGTAACGGTGCAGGGCAGATGGAACTTAGCCGTCATCAGTTCTGCAAAAGGGATAACGCCTTTCCAGGGCAGGTTAGGGGCAAGTTCTATGGTTCCTTTATAGTAGTTTGCGTTTGGCGCACCTACTCCGATTCCGTCGAAGTGCTTTTCAGTGCCATGCTTTTCCATCAAAGGATAAACATGATCATATAAAGCATCGATGAAATCTTCCACTTTGTCATAGGCATCAGTTTTCAGATTTCCTTTATCCAGAACTTCCCCACGATGGTTTACGATTCCGAATTTGGTATTGGTCCCGCCGATGTCAACTCCAAGGGCAACTTGTTTTGATAAATCTATTAATGACATTCTATTATTAAATTCTAAGGGCTAAAATTATAAAAAAGATTGTATTAATAGATTATTAACTGAATTTTATTTAAAGAATTAAGCTGTTTTTGCCGGTTTTTTCTTTTTTCTTCCCCACCAGATCATAAATCCGGTTACCGGAAGAGAAGCGCATATAAGACTTACAATAAAGGCAATAATTTTGGTTGGAAGCCCTAAAATAGCTCCCACATGGATGTCATAATTGGCGTTGACAACCTTTTCACCGAAGTTTTTGTCTTTGGGATCGCGGGTATGAAGCAGCTCCCCTGAATTTTCATCAAAGATAAGGCTGCTGCTTTTGTGATACGAATAGGAGAGATGCTTTACATATACCTCAAAATTGGGATGCTCATGGTCATCCATATGCTCGTGGCCAAGGTCTATCGCAAAACCATAGGAATCCGGATACTTTTCTTTAACGGTATTGATGATTTTGTCCAGTGTTCCTTCTGTTCTTAATTCAATAGGAGCCTTTGTTTTGATATGGGAGAAATCAGGATATTTTGTTTCTCCGCCGGAAAATAATACATAGATCATTGCCTGAACTACAAAGAACGCATAAAACAATCCGGTAATAGAGAAGATCAAAGCGAAGATAGAGGCATAAAAACCTAATACATTGTGAAGGTCATAATTTTTTCTTTTCCAGCTTTTGATATTTTTCCATTTGAATCCGAAGCGCTGTTTTCTTGCCGCTTTATTCTTAGGCCACCATAAAACAATCCCGGTAATCAGCATAATGACAAAGATAATTACAGGTATTCCCACTACATAAGTTCCCCAATCCTGCTTCAGAAGGAAGCTCCAGTGGATCATTTTTACAATATTGAAGAATCCGTTTTTCTCATCATATACTCTCAGGACCTTTCCTGTATAGGGATTTACATAAGCCTGTTTATAAATTGGATATTCATCAAAATAATTCCAGGCATCCGTATTATGCTCATACCAGAAGAACATGTATGACATCTTTTTGTCCATAGGAATGTTTACCCAATGGATAGGATATTTTTCCTTTACCTGTTCTGCAACGGCCTTTTCCATTGCTCTGATAGGAAGGATCTGCTTGTGATCGATATTTTGCTCATTATGATAAATGACATCTTTACGGGTAATGCTTTCCACTTCATCCTTAAAAACATATAAGGCTCCTGTGATAGATATAATAAAGATCAGAAATCCGATTCCCAGCCCGAACCACAGATGCAGTTTGGCAGACCATTTTTTAAAGAAACCTGGCTTGTTCTTATGATGATGCTTTTTCTTCATATCAAAATTAAAAGTTGAACAAAGATATGTTTTACTTCTTATTTAGTTTAATTAAAATTTGTATTCGATCATGAAAGTTCCTCTCAGCCCCGGAGCGTTGGTAAAGTCACTGTCTCTTGCCGCCCACCAGGCAATAGAAGGCTGATACATTCTGTTGAAAAGGTTTTCAATACCTAAAGATACTTTCCAGTTGCTGTTGACCTCATAGCTGGATTTAAAGTTGAAAACAGTATATTCAGGTACGAAGCCTTCTCCATAGGTATACAGCCCTTTAGCATTCGGAGAGAATCTGTCCTGCTGGAATGAATGTAGCATATCAAGCCCAATGGATAATGCCGGAATTGGTTTCCCTTGAATATAAGCAAGTACTTTAGGGGCAGAAATTCTGCTGTTGTTGATCTTGGAAGAATAATCGCCATCATCCTTTGGAGAGGTAATTCCTTCCATCCAGCTGTAGCTTCCCCCGAACTGAACCCATTTTACAGGGGTAAAGTGCAGAAATCCTTCTACACCATATACAATTTCCGGGGACCTTTGGATCATCAATGCCCTATCTGCACTTTGAACGAATGTTGCCCCCAGTTTGGATGTACTTACGTATGAAGTTAACTCATAATTGAGCCATCTTGAAAGCTGTCCAGTAGCTCCCAGTTCATAATTGTTGACAATGATAGGTTTTGTTTCCAGACTCTTAATCGTCTCAGAAGTTGAGGTTCTTAAGATCCTTCCCAGTTCGTTGATAGAGTAAGCTTGTGAGAAACTTGCGAAAAGATTGATATAAGGCTCGATATTGTAACGGATACCGATGTTCCCCACCAGAGCATTATAGTTTAGTTTTCCACCTTCTACAGGAATACTGTTCGTAAATGTTCCGTCATTTTTAATTACAGAAAGGGTATTGAAATCATCAACCTTTACTTTTATATTTTCATAACGAAGTCCTCCTTTAATGGTTAATTTGTTGAACAAATCAATTTTTGCCAATACAAAAGGAGCGATATTGGTCATATTCATATTGGGAGTCCAGAACCGGCCATCTTCCAGCTTCTGTACGGTTTGATCGTTCAGAATATCGGCTCCGTAGATGATCTCTCCCTGTGAGTTGGAAGAATTCCATAATTGGGTGTCAAAATTGAATCGTGCCCCTGCCTTTTTTGAAAGAACATTCGATTGTCCGCCATTGAAAAAGGTATCACTGTATCCATAAACCGTTTTAAAATCCTGATAATAAAGGTTGATATTTAAAGATGTTCCGGCAAATAGATTTTTATTGTCGTAGCTTACCCTGATGTTGTGATTTTTTGGAGTTCCCTGAGGAGTGGTTTCCTGTCCTTTTCCCTCGCCGGCGCCAATCGTAGGCTTTATACCATATTGCCCGGTTTCCAATCCTACATTCAGATCTGATCTTGAAGAATAACCGATATAAGAAGCTTCAATCCTTTGGTTTTCGTTAATATCATACCCCAGCTTCAGCATTCCATTGTAGTTATCCATCTTTGCGGTACTATACGTAGGGCTTAGCAGAACACCGTCCGCATCCTTCATATAGCCGGTTCTTTCATAAGCCAATGAAAGCGTATAATCGAATTTTTTTAATTTTCCGGATAAGAGCTGGCTTGCTCTTACTCCTAAAGTTCCGCCATAAGGCTGCCCGGTAAGCCCAATCTGTGAGATCCCGGAAATATTTTTATCGGTTTTATTTCTTTTTGTAATATAATTGATAATACCACCGTCTGCACCATTTCCATAGATAGCAGAAGCTCCTTTTATCACTTCAATTCTTTCTATCGCGGAAGGATCAATTACCCTTAGGTCTCTCGCCCCGTTACGAAGAGGAGTAGACTGTGGAATCCCGTCGATCAGCACCAAAACCTGACGTCCTCTTAAAGTCTGGCCGGTATTGGAGGTCTGCCCGGAACTGGTTCCTAAACTGGGAACAGTATATTGCAGGATGCTTGTGATATCTGAATTGACCGTCAGTTGAGACTGGATCTGCTTTTCAGCTACGATCGTTATGGAGCTTGGTACCTCTTTTATATTTTCCTTTTTTCTTGAAGCTGTCATCACGACCTCTTCAACGTTTTTGATTTGTAAAGTATCTTTTACCTGGGCAAAAACAGTAGTAGTTCCTAAACAGGCAGCTGATAAAAACGCTTTTTTCATTATATTTTCTTTCCTTGTTTCTTTCTTTTTCCCCACCAGACCAAAAATCCGGTTACAGGGAGTGATGTGCAGATAAGGCCGGCAATAAACCAGATGATCTTTCCAAACAGACCAAAATAAGATCCGGTGTGAATATCATAATTGGCATTGGCATATTTTTCGGCGGTATTCAGTTTGTGATGAGGTTTATTGGTCAGTAGCTTTCCGGAATATTTATCAAAGGTCAGAAGATTTCTTTCACTAAACCTTCCTTCTTTTCCGTAAACAGTTATCGGTAGGTTTTTAAGCTCTTTTCCTTTTTTATTTTTACCGTTCAGAGAGATTCTGAAGCTGGATGATTCTGCATAGAGATTTTCTGCTTGTGATGCGGCAAGATCGAAAACAGCATCATTCTTTGCCATTAAAGAATCAGGGGACTTTATTTCCTTTTCTTTGGGAAGGTCAAATTTTCCTGATAAAGCAAAATTGAAAGTATTCTTTACATAGGGAAAAGCAAAATAAATTCCTGTAATGCTCATCAATAGAGCAATAAATGAAGCATAAAATCCTAATACATTGTGAAGATCATAGTTTTTACGTTTCCAGTTCTTCACATTTTTCCAGTTGAACCAGAAACGGCCTTTTCTGGCATTTTTATTTTTGGGCCACCACAGAATAATCCCGGTGATCAGCATCATGATAAAAAAGACCGTAGAAGTTCCGATTATATACGGACCCCATTCAGAATTGAGAAGGAGACTCCAGTGAATGTATTTCAGTATGGTAAAGAAATCATACTTCTCATCATATACTGCCAGAATTTGTCCTGTGTACTGATCCACATAGACCTGCTTGCTGATGAGAACCTGTTCAAAGTAATTCCATGCCTTTTTATTTTTTTCATAATAGAAAAAACGGTAGGATTTATCATTGTCCAACGGAATTTCAACAGCACTTATCGGATATTTTTCATTAAGCTCCAGTGCTATTTTCTCCCGAAGAAGGCTGATGGATAGCGGATTTCTTTCAGTCCCTTCATTTTTTACATAAATAGCATTCTTACGCAGGTAATTTTGTATCTCATCCTTAAAGACATACAGAGTCCCTGACAGAGAGACGATAAAAAAAATAATACCAATGGATAAGCCAAACCACAAGTGCAGTTTGGCAGACCATTTCTTTGTTGGAGAAACTTTCTTTTTATGCTGATGTTTCTTTTTCATAGAAAAAAGATAGCCCATGAAGGGCTAACTTTTATTTTTTATATTAGAATTTGTATCCAATTGATAGTCTCCAGTTCCTTGGAGCATTATAGATCCATGCATATGAGCCATCATCCGATCTGTATCCGCTGTATAATTTTCTGTTTAAAGTATTATTTAAAATTACATTAACATCGAACTTTTTAGTTACATAAGAAATCCCAAAATTAGTGTCAAAATAATCTTCTAAACGCTGATCATATTTTGCTGTTGTCCCAAACCAGGATTGTCTTCCTCCCTGATATTGATATCCTGCTGAAATACCAAATCCTTTTAGTGTACCGTTTTCAAATCTATAGCTTACCCAGGTATTTTGTACGTTCTTAGCATTCCCGGGAGATTGTACCCCTATTCTTGTAGGCTCTGCATCTTTTACGGTTTTAGCGTCCGTATATGCATAATTGATAACTATATTTAAGCCTTTTACAATTTCTCCTTTGATATCGGTTTCAAAACCTCTTGCTCTCTGTTCACCGGTTGCCACCTGGAATGCTACCCCATTATTTTCATTAATATTTCCGGCTATAAGTATATTTTTTCTTCTGATTTCGTATACCGCAAATGTTGAATTCCATTTTCCGTTAAACCAATCCTTTTTCAAACCCAACTCTATATTTTGACCTTTGAAAGGGTCAGTAATGGAGACATTATTTTTTCCAATTCCAGATTGAGGAGCAAAAGTTTTATCAAAAACCCCATATACAGAGAAATCATCTTTTATTGAATAGCTAATACCCACTCTTGGTGTAAATTCATCGGCCTTGTCTCTTTTTACTATATTATTCTCTGAATAATAAGGATACCCCGCATACGTAGTTCCATTTGTGTATCTTCCGGCTAATGTAATACGTAATTTATTATTAAACATTTCTATTTGATCCTGTACATAATATGAGGTATATTTTACCCCTTGATCATTATAAAAAGGAGCAGAGGTATTTAATGTATAAAAATTATCAGAAGGTAATGTAGACGGATCTACACCATATTGAGGATTGTAAATATTGATAGGATAGACCCCGCTGGCATAACCTGAAAAATCTGCATTATATTTTCTATCTCCATAGTCAAAACCTGCAATTACTTTGTGGACTGCATTTCCTGTTTTTAGGCTACCTCTTACATAAGTTTGAAAAATGTGATTTTTCCCGACTGCCTGCCAGTTGCTTAATGTTCTGTTAAATATGTTGCTGTTGTTTGTATCGAATGACCCCCACCAGGAACCTCCGTCATAGTTCATATCCATATAAGCATATTGTGTACTCCAGATCCAGTCTTTCAATAATTTTTGATCTAATGTTAAGAATAAACTTTGATCTTTTACTTCTGTTTCCTTAAAGTTTTTGTCGTTGAAGTTTGTATGAACATTTAATGAGGCATAACCGTCTTTAGACATTAAATATGCTCCTGGTTGAGAGAATTTAAGGAACTGATAATTATATTGGGCTGTTAAAGTTGTTGTTTTTGTTGGTCTGAAGGTTAATGATGGAGCAACAATTATTTTTTTTGTTTTATCATTTTCTACCCAAGATCCATTGGTACTTCCCATTAAGTTTAAACGGTAATCCAAAATTCCGTCTTTTACAATCACTCCGTCTAAATCTGCTTCACCCCTGAAAAGATTATAACTTCCTGTAGTAAATCTTACAGAATTCTGAAATTTGCCTGTGGGCTTTTTGGTAACAACATTATAGAAACCTGCTGGATCTCCCATTGAGCCCATAAAACCCGCCGGTCCTTTTACGAATTCAATTCTATCAATAATAGACGCATCAGGATTGATAGGTCCCCACGTTGAGGTAACATTCATGCCATTCATGTAAGTTGCAATACTTGCACCTCTCATGAACACATTTGAATATACATTATCCCAATGCTCTACCTTTCTGGCACCACTTACATTTCTTACAATTCCTTCAGACATGTTTAATGTGATCTGATCTGCTAAGATTCCTGCGCTTATTGATTGTATATTTTGAGGAAGTTCAATGATTGGGGCCTGTAATCTCAAAGATCCAGAGACGTCATTCAGTTTATATTTTTGATAGTATTTCCCGTTTACAATTACTTCTTCAATATCATTTGATTTAATAGAATCTTTTTCCTGAGCAAGAGTTAACATAGAACCTAACAATGAGGCACAGATCAGTACATTTTTCATGAAAGTCAAATTTTTTGCAAATATATTATTTTTAAGTGTTCTAAATAAATAATATATTTGATATTTATCATGAAATCATTATATACTGAATAATAAAAAACCGCTTTAGCTAATGCCAGAGCGGTTTTTTAATGATATTGTTAATTTTCCTTATGCCGGAATTTCTCCTTTGTATAAGAAAGAAATAATCTCTTTATTCAATTTATCGATCATTTCACTGAATAGGTGGAAAGATTCCTGCTTATAGATTACAAGCGGATCCTTCTGCTCGTAAACAGCTCCCTGAGAAGATCTTCTCAGGTCATCCATTTCACGAAGATGAAGTTTCCAGTTTTCATCGATGATTGATAGGGTGATGTTCTTTTCAAAGTCATTCACAAGGCTTTCACACTTCGTTTCGTAAGCTTCTTTTAAGTCTGCTACAATGGTCATCGTTTTGTGGCCGTCTGTGAAAGGAACCTGGATCATTTTGAACATTGAACCCTGGTTCTGGTAAACATTCTCAATAATCGGGAATGATTTCTCTTTCAATAGATTCAGCTTCATTCTGTAATCTTCCTGAGCTGCTTTGAATAGGATGTTTGTCAGATCCTGAACATTTTTGTTTCCGAAATCACTTTCAGAAACCGGAGATTCCATTGTGAAAGTCTTGATGATCTCGTATTCAAAGTCCTTATAACTTCCGGTTGCTTTTCCTTTTGTAACGATAGAATGGGCAACATCGAAAATCATATTGGTGATATCATACTTCAGGTGATCTCCGAATAAAGCGTTCTTTCTTCTCTTATAGATCACGTCACGCTGTTTATTCATTACATCATCATACTCAAGAAGTCTCTTTCTTGTTCCGAAGTTATTTTCTTCTACTTTTTTCTGAGCTCTCTCAATAGATTTGCTGATCATAGAGTGCTGAATGACTTCACCTTCTTTATGACCCATTCTGTCCATCATCTTAGCGATTCTTTCAGAACCGAATAAACGCATTAAGTTATCTTCAAGAGATACATAGAACTGTGAGCTTCCCGGATCTCCCTGACGCCCTGCTCTACCTCTAAGCTGTCTGTCAACACGTCTTGAATCGTGTCTTTCTGTACCGATGATCGCTAAACCTCCGGCTTCTTTTACTTCTTTAGAAAGTTTAATATCCGTACCACGACCCGCCATGTTGGTTGCAATTGTCACAACTCCTGGCTGTCCTGCTCCGGCAACGATTTCTGCTTCCTTCTTATGAAGCTTTGCATTCAGTACCTGATGCGGAATTTTTCTTAATTGAAGTGCCTTAGAAAGTAACTGAGAAATTTCAACTGAAGTTGTTCCTACAAGTACAGGTCTTTTTGCTGCTGTTAGCTTTTCAATTTCTTCAATGACAGCGTTATATTTTTCTCTGTTCGTTTTGAAAACTAAATCTTGTTTGTCATGTCTTAAAATAGGACGGTTGGTTGGAATTACCACAACATCTAATTTATAGATCTGCCAAAGCTCACCAGCCTCAGTTTCTGCAGTACCGGTCATTCCCGCAAGTTTATTGTACATACGGAAATAGTTCTGAAGTGTGATTGTTGCAAAAGTCTGAGTGGCTGCCTCGATTTTTACATTCTCTTTCGCTTCAATTGCCTGGTGAAGACCGTCTGAATAACGACGCCCCTCCATGATACGGCCTGTCTGCTCATCAACGATTTTTACCTCACCATCAATTACCACGTACTCATCATCTTTTTCAAACAATGTATACGCTTTCAATAGCTGGCTCATCGTGTGAACACGCTCTGATTTTTCAGCGAAATCTGAGAAAAGTCTTTCTTTAGCTTCAAACTCTTCTTCTTTAGATAGATTTTTGGCTTCTACTTCAGCAATTTCAGTTCCGATATCCGGAAGTACGAAGAAATTAGGATCGGAATTTCCTTGAGACATGTATTCAACACCTTTGTCTGTAAGATCAACCTGGTTGTTTTTCTCCTCGATCACGAAGTAAAGATCTTTATCTACGATCGGCATGTCACGGTTATTATCCTGCATGTATTGTGCCTCTACTTTCTGAAGCAATGCTCTGTTTCCGCTTTCCGATAAGAATTTGATCAACTGTCTGTTTTTAGGAAGACCTCTGTAGGCCTGAAGCAATTTGAATCCTCCTTCTTTAGTATTTCCTGCAGCGATTAATTTTTTCGCTTCGTTGAAGATCGTAGAAACTGTTTTTTTCTGAACTTCAACAATTCTGTCGATGGATGGTTTAAGAACATCGAATTCCTGTCTGTCTCCCTGAGGAACCGGTCCTGAAATAATTAACGGTGTTCTTGCATCGTCAACTAATACTGAATCCACCTCATCCACGATAGCAAAGTTTAATTCTCTCTGTACCAATTCTGAAGGTGAAGTTACCATGTTATCTCTCAGATAATCGAAACCGAATTCGTTGTTCGTTCCGTAAGTAATATCTGAGTTGTATGCCTTTCTTCTTCCGTCAGAGTTCGGCTGGTGGTTATCGATACAGTCGATAGACATTCCATGGAACTGATAAAGAGGTCCCATCCATGCCGAGTCCCTTTTGGCAAGGTAGTCGTTTACGGTTACAACGTGCACCCCTCTTTCAGGAAGAGAGTTTAAATAAATAGGCAATGTTCCTACCAGAGTTTTACCCTCACCGGTCGCCATCTCAGCAATTTTACCACTGTGAAGAATAACCCCTCCGATAAACTGAACATCATAATGGACCATATCCCAAACTACAGGAGTTCCGGCAGCGTCCCATGAGTTTTTCCAAACAGCTGTGTCTCCCTGAATTTCAACGAAATCTTTACCTGCCGCAGCTAATTCTCTGTCCCAGTCACTAGCCGTTACACGGATTTCCCCATTCTGAGCCCATCTTCTTGCCGTTTCTTTCACCAACGCAAAAGCTTCGGGAAGGATCTGAACCAGAACTTTCTCTTCAATTTCGTATGATTCTTTCTTTAAAGACTCAATTTTTGAGAAAAGAGCTTCTTTCTCGTCAACGTTGGTTGAATTTTTTATCTGCTCTTTTATCTGTTCTATCTGAGCTGTGATCTTGCTGGTTGCAGATTTTATATTCTCTTTAAACTCAGCCGTCTTTTGTCTTAGACCGTCATCCGACAATTGTTGGATGTTGGGTTCTACAGCTTTGATTTTTGTTACAACTTTTTTTACTTCTTTTAGGTCCTGCGCTTTTTTGTCTCCCAAAAACCCTTTAAGAACTTTGTTTAAAAAACTCATAAATTTTTTGCTTTATGCTTAATGCAAGATGCTTTAAGCGTTTTAAATGACACGCTTATCGTGTAAATTAATATATAAAAAGGGCAAAAAAGCTCTAAGCACACAGCCTAAAGCTTATCGCTTTATTAATATTCGTCCTCGTTCCAAAGGAAGTCTTCATCAGTAGGATAATCACTCCATACTTCCTCAATAGATTCATAAATTTCCCCTTCATCTTCTATTGCCTGAAGGTTTTCAACTACTTCCATAGGTGCACCAGTTCTGATTGCGTAGTCAATAAGCTCTGCTTTTGTCATTGGCCAAGGTGCGTCACTTAGATATGAAGCTAATTCTAATGTCCAGTACATAATTTTCTAATTTTTTGCAAAAGTATAAAAATAGGTTGTATAATAAACTTTTTTATACTTGATTTTCAATTCTTTTTATAATTTTTTCTTATAAATGACTGTCACCAACTGCATGTCAGCCATGTCAGCAATTTACTTATTGTCGTTTTCTCAAAAACCATTCCACAAATTTTTTTATGCCATTTTGGAAGTCTGTGTCTGGTTTATAACCTATTAAAACCTTTGCTTTTGTAATGTCAGCATTGGTTTTTGTGACATCTCCCGGCTGCATTGGCAGAATTTTTTTTGTGGCAGTTTTTCCCAGAGCTCCTTCTATAGTAGAAACCATTTCAGATAAAGTGATGACCTGGCTTTCACCCAGGTTAAGAATCTCATAAATTCCTGAATTGTTCTCCAGATAAAGGATTGATTTCGTAATCCCATCAATGATGTCATCTATATAAGTATAATCTCTGGCCGTACTTCCATCACCGTAAAAAGGAATTTCAATACTTTCTGAAATAAGCTTTGTAAATTTGTGTATGGCAAGATCAGGGCGTTGTCTCGGGCCATAGACCGTAAAGAACCTAAGTTGAATCATATCTATATTATATAGATTATGATAAACGTGTCCCAGAATCTCACCACTTTTTTTAGTGGCTGCATAAGGTGAAATAGGATTGTCCACATTATCCGTTTCAGCAAAAGGAATCTTCTCGTTGTTTCCGTAAACGCTTGAAGAAGAGGCGCAAATGAATTTTTTAACATTAAAGTCTTTGCAGAGTTCCCAGAGGTTCATGGTTCCCCGGACATTGACTTCTTCATATTCTAAAGGTCGTTCAATAGAAGGGCGCACGCCGGCAAGGGCAGCCAGGTGGATAACCATATCGATGGCATGGCTTTTAAAGACATTTTCAAGACCTTTCTTGTCCCGAATGTCCTGATAATAAAGAGAATATTGATCAGACAGGGATAGGGAAATTAAATGCTGGATATCGGTCTCTTTGTCAGAGAATTCAAAATCCGAAATTTTGCCAATTGACTCTAAAGTATTTTTAATTTTTATCTGATAGCTGTAAAAATTATCAAAATTGTCAATGTTTATGACAGAATGTCCATTTCTTAATAATTGTTCAATTAAATGTGAACCAATGAACCCGCTGCCTCCTGTTACAAGGTAAGTCATCTGTGATTTTTTATTAGTGCAAAAATATAAATTTTACTTTTTTGAAAATATAATCATTAAATTTACTTAAAAAAGTAATATAAAATTAATATGCAGTTTCAAGGGCAAATTTTAAAGATGACAAGCTATGATGCAAAGCCGGTCCAGTATTATCTCAACCTTTCAGGGGATTTGATCCACATGAATGAGTTGTTTGGGAAAGAGTTAAGCATAAAGCACGTAGGGTTTCAATGTGTAAACTGCGGTGAAAATAAGCCAATATATAGAATGGGTTTTTGTAAGAACTGTTTTTTTGAAAGCCCTTATGCCAGTGATACCATTATCCGTCCGGAACTTTCTACGGCACATTTAGGCGTGGCAGAACGTGATCTGGATGTGGAAAAAGAAATACAGCTTCAGCCTCATACCGTTTATCTGGCTTATACCGGGGATGTGAAAGTGGGCGTAACGAGAAATACACAGATTCCTACCCGATGGATTGACCAGGGAGCCACTTTTGCGCTGCCTATTGCAAGAACCGAAAACCGTTATGAAGCCGGAATGATAGAAGTTGCTTTAAAAGAGCATCTTCCGGATAAGACCAACTGGAGGAAAATGTTACAGGATGATTTTGAAGGAGAAGTAGATCTTGCAGACTTCAGGCAGAAGATTAAAGAATATTTTCCTGACGATTTTCAAAAATTCTATAGTGACGGAGAAGAATTATGGATGTTTGATTATCCTTTTGAAAAACCTGAAAAAGTAGCCTCATTCACTTTAGATAAAAAACCTGAATTTACCGGAAGGCTTACAGGGATCAAAGGGCAGTATCTTGGATTTGAGGGTGGAAATTTCATTAATGTCAGAGGACATGAAGGGTATGTCATTGAGTTGGATGTGAAAAATTAGATTTCACTATAAAAATACAATAAACCAAGTCACAAATATGAAAAAATGGGTAAAAAGGCTATTGATAAGTTTGGGAATTCTGGCGGGAATCCTTCTGGCTGTGAATTTCGGACTGAATATATGGCTTAAGACCCAGCTTCCTGAGTACATCAAAAACAATACAGATTATAAAGTTTCCTATAAAACACTGGATGTGGATCTGGGAACAGGAAACATTTTGTCTACAGGTATTTCTGTGAACACTAAAGATCCCCAAAACATGGATGTTATCGGATTACAGGGAACGATTGACACCCTAAAGATCAGCCGTTTTGGTATTTATGATGCGCTTTTTAATAAAAGAATAAGCTCCTCTGACCTGTTGCTGTCAAAACCGGCTTTGAATATTATTCTTGCAAAGCCTGTCGATCGTAAAACCGGAAAAAAGAAGAGCCCGTTTTTATTTGAAAATATCAGGATTAATGACGGATCCATTGCCGTTTTCAGATATACCAGGCAAAAACTTCTGTCTGTACATCAGTTAGAGCTCTTTGTAGAAAATCTGCAGATGACAGAAGAATCTGTAGAAAAAAAATTGCCTGTAGTTTTTGACCGGTATAGCATTAAAGGGAAAAATTTCTTTTTCCGGCCGGATGAAGCATATGCTGTTACTATCAATACTATTAATACGGCAGACGGACAAATGTCTGTTGATCATTTTAAACTGACCCCGCTTCTGTCTTTTGACCGGTTTAAAAAATTCTATCCCAAAAAAACTCAGTTATTTGAATTCACAATCCCTAGAATGGATTTTAAAGATGTGGTTTTAAATAAAAATAAAGTTTCGCTTGCCAATGCCACTTTTCAAAACCCTGTTCTGACAATTTACAATACAGGGGTAAAAGCCAACAAAGCGGAGAAAAAATCAAGTCTTGAAGTTGATTTAAAAAATATCAGGCTAAACAATGCTGCGGTTCAGATCAATAAACCCGATGGAGACAAGCTTTTATCTGCCGGAAACCTGAATTTGAACGTCAATCAGCTGCTTTTTAATAAAGAAACTGCAGAGCAGGTCATTCCTGTAGGATATCAGGATTTTACATTTTCCGGAAAAAATATTGAATATTCAGATCATCAGAATATATCTGTTGGAAGTATTGCTCTAAAGCCAACCAGTGGAGAAATCAGAAATATTATATTAGCACCCGGTACCTCTGCGATTGGTAAAACAACGATGGATGTAAAGACCGGTCATATTGCATTTAATATCAATAAATTAGAATTTGTTGAGAAAAAACTGAACCTAGATCTTAAAGATGCCCTTGTAGAAAACGTTAACGGTACGGTCAAAGCAGGAGAAAATAAAGTGGGTAAAAATCCCGGACCAGGAATTATAGGATCTGTTATTATACGGAAGATTTCTTTAAAAAATTCTAATATTACTTACGATAAAGGAAAAGAGCCATTGGCTTTTCATGATCTGAATGCCACAATAAACAATCTTGAAATAGCTCCTAAGTCCAATAATGAGGGCTTGTCTTTTAAAGTGAAAGATTATTTTCTGACTACCCGGAATTTTATTTATAAGACACAGTTCTATACTATGAGCCTCGGGCTTCTGAAACTGAATAAAAATAAGATACAGGTTAATAATTTTGCCATGAAGCCTCTGGTTTCGAGAGCTCAGTTTATCAAAATGATACCTGTTGAAAGAGATTTATACGACCTGAAAGCCGTACAGATAAGTGCAGAAGGTAACTGGGACCTGTTTTCCCATAATAAATATATCAATGCCTCGAATGTCACGGTGCAATCTGCGGACGCCAATATCTTCAGAAGTAAAATCCCGAAGGACGATCCCAAAATAAAGGCGCTTTATTCAGAAATGCTTCGCTCTATTAAAATTCCTATGAATATTAATAACCTGGATCTTAAAAATTCAGTTTTAGTATATGAGGAAGACACTCCTGAAAGTATGGGGCCGGGAAAACTGACATTCGGAAATTTTAATATGAATGTCAGTAATCTGAATTCAGCTAAAGCAAAAGGAAGATCAACAAAGGTAGACATTAAGATCAACTGCTCATTTATGAATCTGTCGCCACTTTCTGTGAACTGGAACTTTGATGTGGCAGATCAGCACGACAACTTTGCCATTTCGGGAAAGACATCTAATCTTCCTGCAAGTGGGATTAACCCCTTTATCAGACCTTATCTTCATGTGACGGCTACCGCCGGGACTATCCAGGAAATGCTTTTTAACTTCAAAGGAAATCCGGCAGGTTTGCATGGAACGTTCAGTCTTAAGCATAAGGATCTGAAAATAGCGGTTCTAAACAAGAATAACCATGAGAAAAAAGGTCTTCTGACGGCTGTTGCGAATGTTTTTCTAAAATCAGATTCCGGAAGCTTCCCTGAATCGGTAGCCGTAGAGAATGTGGAGCGGGATCCTACAAAATCGTTTTTTAATCTCTTCTGGAAAGGTATTGAGCAGGGATTAAAGAAAACATTGATCGGTAAAAACGTAGAGAAGACAGAGAAAAAAGTAAAAAATGCTGTTTCTTCTGTGAAAGACATGAAAGAATCTGTAAAAGAAATAAAACAGGAGATCAAAAACAAAAAATCAGATCCACAGCCACAGGAAAGGGAAAAGAAAGGGTTCCTGAATAAGATCTCTAAAAAGAAAGAAAATTCTGAAGAAAAATAACCTTTTAAACCATTGAGAAGCTATAAGAACGAAGGGATATCATACCAATGGATATGAGAAAAGTTTACTTATTAAAATAATCTCAATGGTTTAAAAAATTAAATATCTGATCCTTTGGGATTAAAAATTGAATTCGTCGCTTTCCTGTATAGGAATATTTCTTAAAAACTCATCAAACTTTTCACCGGGATAATTGCTGTCTGCCCCATATGAGTCTATAATCATACCGCGATTTCCTGCGCTGTCTTTTAAAACATAGAGGACAGCACTGTCATCCGGATTGCTGTCTCCTTCAAAACGATAGGTTTTCAGAATCATCAAATCGGAAGGCTGGTAAATTTTATCTGAATTTTCAAACTTCATTTCACAGTTTTCATTCATTCTGAACTCTCTGTGTATTCCTCTTTCAGAAAGCGTTTTCATGACCTGGCTTAAGGTGGTCATTCTGTCGATGTTTTCTGGATTTTCCATAATAATATTTTTCTTGTTAAGTACAATAATTAAACCATTGCATTTCTAAATATAAGAAAAATAACCCATTATAATTTTCTTAAAAATAGAGTTTAATGTTAACAAAATTTATAATTAGAAAAAATAAAATAGGTACACTTTTTGCAATGCATATAATAATAAATCAAAGAAAATATGAAAAAAGAAGTTGGAGTTTTACTGGCAGGGGGAGTTGGTCTTTTGGCAGTATTAAGTTTAATAAGCATTAAAAAAATTTTGACTAAAAAAGACAAAAAATATAGTGATTCCTATTCGGATTATCACAGACACTTTGATGAAAAAAATCAAGAAGATGAAACTCATGGAGTGGAGTTTTACGCGCTGAAGTAGTAAAAAAATATATTAATTATGTTTAATCCAACGCTTTTTAAGGGTTGGATTTTTTTTGTGGAAAACTTTAGTGTTAAAACTCATTATTTTATAAAAATTCCATTCTAATTTTACACCGGAATGCAAAACGAAAATTTCATAAAAGGTCAGGGCGCTCAGCGAAACGTTATCAATCGTTTCGACAGGTATACCTATGAACCTGAAGATGAGGATTTCGAAACGGTAAAGACCTCTTTTACTGAAGTTTTTCCCAAAACAATTGTCAATCAGGTTAAAAGTGAGGACCTCCCGATGGAATATTCCATGAATCCTTATCAGGGATGTGAACATGGATGTGCTTATTGTTTTGCGAGACCTACACATGAATATTGGGGATATAGTGCCGGAATTGATTTCGAAAGAAAGATCATGGTAAAAAAGAATGCCCCCGAACTTCTGGAAAAATTTTTTCAGAAAAGAGGATATAAAGCCGCTCCGATTTTGCTGTCAGGAAATACAGATTGCTATCAGCCTGCCGAGAAACGATTTGAAATTACCAGAAAACTGTTGCAGGTCTGTCTTGATTACCGGCACCCTGTCAATGTTTTGACAAAAAATGCCCTCGTATTGAGAGATATTGATATTTTAAAACCGATGGCAGAACAGAATCTGGTTTCCGTATCATTAAGTATTCCTACGATCAACGAGGAACTCAGAAGAAAAATGGAACCCAGAACGAGTTCTGCGAAGAATAAGCTGAAAGCAATAGAAATTCTAACTGAAAATAAAATTCCTGTACATGTCATGGTGGCACCGATTATTCCGGGGCTGAACAGTGATGAACCTTTAAATATTCTAAAGTCTATCTCTGATGCGGGAGCTTTGAGTTTCGGATATACTCTGGTACGGCTAAATGATACGGTTGAACCGGTCTTTGTTAATTGGATCGAAGCACATTTTCCGGACAGGGCACAGAAAGTATTGAACCTGATCCGTTCTATGCGGGGAGGAAAGCTTGGAGATAAAAGATATTTTGAAAGACAGAGAGGAGAAGGAAATGTTGCGGAAATGATCCATACTACTTTTAAAATAGGGAGGAAGAAATTTTTTGACGGAAAAGAATTTACTAAACTTTCAACTGCAAACTTTACAGGAACCAGAGATCAGCAACTGAGGTTGTTCGATTGATGATAGCTTTCTGTAGTTGTTCCGGATAGTTATACATTATATATTATATAGTATATAGTAACCTTTTTTTCAAAATAACTGCTAAAAGTAATTTCTCAAATATTGTTTACATATAATTATAATATAGAATGCAGAAGTAGGCTTTTCTATTGTGAATGCTTGGTTATAAAAAACTGCTGCCTTAATTCTTTTTCTTTTATCTTCCTGAGGAATTTTGAAAGAGAGAAAAAGTAAAGTAAAAGGTTTTATCTTTCATTTTTTTCAGTTTTCAACGTTTAGGACGTTTTGATTGGCTTCCTTCAAACATTTGTTTAAAATTTTTCATATTGTATCCCAGTGTATTAGGGTTAAAATGTTATTGGGATGTAAACTTTATGTTAAGTAAACTTGTTTTGTGTGTTAATAAGTGATTATCTTTGCCCCACTGAAAACAGAGAGTATATCAGTTAAGCGCAGAAGAGCTTTTAGCTAAGCATAAACATTTATTGTACCGAAGAAACAGACGAAAAGACTTTTACTTTTTTTCATTAAAAAAAGGTTGTGAGTTAAAATAAAGTTTGTATCTTTGCGGTCCCAATTATAGGGAGCGCAGGAGTAGTAGATTGAATTGTAAGAAAGGATTTGGGTTACGAAAAAAACTTTAAATTTTTCTTTCAAA